>CALWGN010000101.1 GCA_944380055.1 uncultured Lachnospiraceae bacterium | reverse complement strand
AACTTCTTGATACTTCATAATTAAAGTCAACATGCCCTGGAGTATCAATTAAATTAAATATATATTCTTCTCCATCATTTGCCTTATAGACAATACGAACTGCTTGTGATTTAATTGTAATTCCTCTCTCACGCTCTAAATCCATATTATCAAGAACTTGAGCTTGCATTTCTCTACTTGTCAGTAGGCCTGTTTTTTCAATAATTCTATCTGCTAATGTAGATTTCCCATGGTCAATATGGGCAATAATACAAAAATTTCTAATCTTACTTTGATCAAATTGATTCATTAGTTCCTCCTAATAACGTTTCTTTTGTAAGGTTCATTATACATTATGAAATACCTAATATCAATATAATTTCATTATTTCCCTACTACTTTATGTATAATATCTGCTAATATTGGCATAGCATTCATTGCTTCCTCCACGGTATTTGTTTGTGCTCCTACTTCTACTAATGCACATCTTGATGCAATATGTTGATTATATCTATTTTTATTTAAATATACAACACGAAGTAAGCCTGGATAGTATGACTTTGTTGTTAATGCCATTTGTAAACTAAACGCCAAATTGTCTTCTCGATATGGATTTTCAAGTCCTTCAATTTCTCCATTGGTGTCCCGACAGATTCCATTAAAAAACATTAATCTAGCTGTTTGTTTTCCATTTACTTCTTGAACTAGGTGCACATTTTCATTTACTCCATCTCTATGTAAATCAATAACAATTTCTATGGTTGGATTTTCCTGTAAAATTTTTTCTAACTCTGGCAACGCTTTGTTGTAAGCAGGGTCCCTATCTAACTTTCCATCTGTCATATCATATATTCCTGTATGATGCATCACATGATATCCGTATTGTTCTGTTAATATATTTGTCAAATAGTTCCCTACCCCTACAATAGTATCCTCTACATCTCCTGACACAGAATCTGCATAAGCTTCTTGAGAATGGGTATGATAAATTAATATTTGAGGCGTTGTATTATCCCCTTTTATTGTTAAATCTTTTGCTAATAATTTCTTTGGATTTAACTCATTTTCTGTAATACTAGTTTTAGAATCTACTACATATAAGTTCTTTTTTAAAAACTCAAAATCTTGCATTTGTTCTAATGTAAATCCACCAATGGTTGGTAAATTTTGTATTTTAGGGATAATACTACTTTGTATCGGCAACAGAGATACTTCTTTTACTTCATTACTAACATTGTCTGCGCCCTCACTGGATGGAATAATCTGTTCTTCTCCGTGATTATCTACACTATTTGTTGTTTGATTTTCTTCGCCACTTCCCTGATTGGACGTGCTATTAGTGTTATCTGCTACTTGGCTTTCTTGTAGGTTAGAATTTTTTTCCTCTAACTTGTCTACTATCTCTTGACTCATACTAGTATTTTCATACCAGCTAACTTCTTTTTCTACTTCTGTTACATAGTTTACAATAGGAATAAAACTATCCACTATTTCTATATAGAAAGGGACTTTTTCTTGAGACTGGAAAAAATATGAGTATAGTGGATAGTTGCTTTCATATATATTTTCTGTGTAAAATATTAAACTTTTACTTACATAACTTTTTATAAATGCTTTGCTTTCTTTTATATTAACAATGAAAAATAATATACCACATATAATAATAGAAGATATTGATACTAATAATGTTTGTTTTGTTTTTTTATTCATTGAAAGCCTCCTACTAAGTCTTATATTAATATATGCGACTTTTTTCATTTATTATTCATTTCCTTGTTTATTTCATATAACTTTAACATTTTTTATTTTTTAATTTTATTATAAAAGAGTAAACCTCTTTTATAATAAAAGATTAATGGCCTCTGATATTATACTACTTAGTGAATGTACCATATCATCCATATCTTTTGGTGCTACAAATAAATTTCTAACTTGTGGTGATAATAAAGATTTTAATAATTGATGTTTTTCTTCCGGCTGAAAACTTTCTAATGTACTTCCTATCTCACTTGTTGTTGCCTCTGCTTTTAATACGTGAACTAATGCATCTAATGTATCACAAGCAATAGTTGCTGCTCCTACAACTGTTGGTACTCCTATAGCAATAACTGGAACGTTTAGCGTTTCCTTATTAAGTCCAAGCCTATGATTGCCTACGCCTGAACCTGGCTCTATTCCTGTATCTGTAATCTGTATTGTTGTTCCTAAACGATGAAGACTTCTTGCTGCTAATGCATCAATAACAACAACACAATCTGGTTTTGTCTCTTTTACAACTCCTAAAATAATCTCTGCTGTTTCCATGCCTGTTTGTGCCATTACCCCTGGTGCTATGGAACAAAGATGCTTCTTATCCTCTTGTCCTAATGGATGAATTTCTAATAATGCCATTGAACTTGGACCTAATGCATCTACTGTTAAATCCTTATTTCCAAGTCCTACTACAAGCATTTTTTTCCAGTTTGGATTTAATAACTTTTGTAATACTTTTGTTAACGCCTCACTACATTGTTTGTTACTTTCCTCTGTACCGTATAACAGCCAAGGAGATTCTAATGTAATATAAGTACCTATTGGCTTTTTCATTGCCTTTTTTCCTTCTTCATTAATAATTTCAACGGTTGTAATATGCATATCAATGGTTTCTATTGTTTCCTCTTCTAATACAACACCATTAATTTCTCCTCCGTCTCCTGGAAAACTTTCCTTTGCCTCTATTGCTAAATCTATATGTCCTTCATAGCTATTCCATTTATTTTTCTTCATTTTTTACTCCTTTTTTCTTTATAGCAATTTCTTTTTTAACATTTAATAGTTATTTTAACCCTATTTCATTAATTTATGATATTTTGTTATATTTACATTGCTAAATTATAAAAATAAATTCCTTATAAAAGAATAACTTCTTTCATTTTGTTATTGACATAAGCTATTTTTTCTTATAAAATTGTATAGGATATTTACATTAGGACGTCCGTGTCTCCGGCTTTAATGTAAATTTATAGATTGAGAGTACTCTCTCCTCTCGACTATAAAACTATATTATAATATAATTTTATTCGGAGGTGCCATAATGGCTAATATTAAATCTGCAAAGAAAAGAATCAAAGTAATCGCTACAAAGACTGCTAGAAATAAGGCTATCAAGTCTAAGATTAAGACTTTAGTAAAGAAGGTTGAAGTTGCTATCACAGCTGGTGATAAGGCTGCTGCATCTGCTGCATTAGTAGTTGCTACTTCTGAAATTTCTAAGGCTGCTTCTAAGGGAGTTTTCCACAAGAATACAGCATCTAGAAAGATCAGCCGTTTATCAAAAGCAGTTAATGCTATGGCATAATTTTTGAGACAAAAAAGGATAAGCATTTGCTTATCCTTTTTCTTTACTTTTAAGTCATATGACTTTAATCTACTTTCCCTTTTTAGGCTCTTTGTCCTTTCATAATATATAATCTTTAAATAGAACTATCCTAGAAATTATTATATTTTAAGAATATTTTTTTAGGATAACTCTTATTTATGCCAAATTATATACTATTCTATATATTTTTTAATATCTGGTGCAGAATCTTTCCTAAAACTTTCATCTTGCAGATAATTCAAGGTTTCAAAAACATAATCATTATATTCCCCTAATTTTTCGACAGTGAATTTTAAGTTTAAAGTATCTCCACTTTTATAAGTAGTAGCTAAGTTTCCTTTGAATTCTAAACCATAGATTGGAGCTTCCGTACTTACGAATTGAAATAATGTTACATCTCTTTCTTTGTTGTACGAAACAACTTTTATTATATCAGAAAAATGTATTTCATCTCCAACAGCATAGTCTAAAAAAGAATCTACTTCTATATTAGAAACTTTATCCGTTTTTTGACTAATAAGTTCTTTTAAATTAATAGCTCCTTTATCAACACTATTTTTTTGATTATATGATACCATGGGTATTGTATACACTTTATTATCATATATAATTTTTTTTACATTATTCGATGTATTACCTTCGATTACAAATGGAGTATCCTCTAGAAATACTGGTTCAGGTGTAATAGGACCACTTGGCCAATAATGATCATTAAACCATATGGTTAAATCCCAAATAGCTGTATCTGTATAGGTATATATAAAATCAAATGTTCCAGCATTTTTAACTCCTGTTATTAAATCTTGTTTACTTGCACCTGAACTAATTCTACCTAAACTATAATAAGTTCCATTAGGATCAACCTTAGCTAGAGCTATGTAATTTGAACCACCAACAAAAGACTTCTTTTTAGCATTCATAGAAACAGTAGTTTTCACTCGGTCTTGATTCCATGTAGTTTGTATAGGTGTTTTATACACTATAGATGAACCAATATTATACTCTTTATTATTAAAGCATTGAGAACCTAAAGATTGTGCCCAATTATGAATAGAGTCAGTAGTAATTACTCCCCCCTCAGTAGGCTTATAATTATTTAATTGTATAGAACCTACTGCAGATGGTACTCCAAATTTTATAACATACCAAAGAGTTTTTAAAACCCAAGCAGGAATGTTAGAAACTTTAGATTCGTATAAAATATTGGTTTCAGGATTATTTTGAGAATCTGATGCTATGACTGATAGATGTGGAAATAAACTAGTACTAATAATGCAAGTAGATAAACCTAATAAAATACTTTTCTTAAATTTCATAAGCCCTCCTTAATATACCTATTTTCAAAATATATTTTTTATCAATTCCACTAGTATATTTTTATTACACATATATTTTTTATCTTGTCAATAAATGATATATATTTTCTTGTTTTTATTATTTTTTTGTTATATAATACTTTTAAATGTATATTTTTTTTTCGAAAGGAGTGTTTATATGCTAAATATTTTATATAAATCTTTATTATTGATATTATTTTTATATAATTTTATAATAATAGGATTTGCTGCACAAACAACAGGCATACGAATTGCAAATGGGGGAGCCTTTTACACTTTAAAAGAAACTTCATATGAATTTTTATATAAATGGAAAAAAGAATTTATTCATATCATACCAAAAGATGATGAGAACGGTTTAACAATTATATTTGAGAATAGAAATAATAAAACATTATTATTATCTCAAGTAGAAAAAGACTCTGAACAATATACAATTCATTTATATACATCTGATAACATAGAACTTTGGAGAGGGGTTTATCACAAACGATGGGATAAACAAATTACAAGCATATCACAAATAAAACCAGAGAATAATATTGATATCGAAAATGCCACTCTATATATAAAGAATGAATGGCTAAGTGTTGTGTTTAAGAATGGAGAGTCTGTAAAAATCCCATTAAAAGATTTATCTAAAATGATAACAAAAAATACTACTTACAAGCTAGAGGGCCAAATAAAATATTTAGTCTATGGCTTATTTGCTCAAATTATAGGTGTATGTATTATTTTATTTAGAAATGAATTTTTCAAACTAGATAAATGGGTAGCAGGATTTTTATTCCAAAACACTGATAATCTAAAACCGACGGATTTATATCTTTGCTGCATCTTTTTATTTGGAACTATTTTCATTCTATTTGGGGCAGCATTTGTATCGGTTGTTTGTATTTAACTTTGATTATGATAAAAAGAAGGAATTCGTAAAAAACAGCCTAATTTACTATAATATTTTTTAGGGACTGTAGCACTAAGAATGTGATATACTCCTTTCTATGTGACAAGTTTTGTTATTTCACTTGTCTACCTAAAAGGGATTATATCATGCCTTTCTAATCGTTAAAGCTACAGCCCCTTCATCTTTTATCAATTATAATATCCATAGACAATTATAAAAGTTACAGATGCAGTTCCTCTTATCATATTTAATGTTTAACACTATGTATTTCTATCTGCTTTATTTTATTATCTTTTCTTCTTAAATATATATCCACTTTTTTCAAATGCTTTTCTTGCCTTATTCATATCTGGCATTCTCCATTCCCAATTTGGTGAACCTACTGTTCCTGGAGTATTTATATGACCTTCACTTCCAAGACCTAATACATCTGCCATTGGTAAAATTGCGTATTCTGCTTTACTTTTTAATGTATATTCTAATAATCTTTGATAAACAGAGCCCTGTTTACATCCTTGCCTTTTTAAGAAACGACGTATCTTTCTCTTTGATGGACAAGATAATTTGTTATACCATTCCATTAATGTATCATTATCATGAGTTCCTGTATAAATAATCATATTTTCTACGTCATTAAAGTTATCATCGGCATATTTTCCTTTTGTTTCCATAGAAAATACAAGAATTTTCATCCCCTTTAGATTGTAGTGTTCCTTTAATATTAGCACTTCTGGTCGTAAATCTCCTAAATCCTCTGCTACTAAATGAACGTCTGGAATCTTTTCATACAATGTATCCATTACTTCATACCCTGGTGCTTCCACCCACTCTCCCTCAACAGCAGTTGGACAAGTTGCTGGGATTTTCCAAAAGGTATCAAAGGCACGAAAATGATCAATTCGAATGATATCAAATAATTTACTACTATATCCTAATCTGTCTACCCAGAATTTATAGTTATTTTCTTTTAAATAATCCCAATTATAAATTGGGTTCCCCCAACGTTGCCCTGTTTCACTAAAATAGTCTGGTGGTACACCTGCAATAAACATTGGTCTTCCATCGGTATCTAGTAAAAAGTTACCCTTACCACTCCACACATCAACAGAATCAATTCCTACATAAAACGGAACATCTCCCATAATACGAATTCCTTTTTTATTAGAAGCAGCTTTTAATTCCATCCATTGAGTATAAAACAAATATTGTAAAAATATTTGATACTGTACTTCTTCTTTTATTTCTTTTGATAGCTCTGTTTTATTTTCTATCCAATTTTTATGTTCCTCTTGCCATTCATTCCAACACACACCATGATTTATCACTTTAAATGCACGAAATACTCCATACTCATACACCCATTTCATAGAAATAAACTGCTTATAGCTTTCTTTTTCTTGTCCATTTCCCTCTTTAAATGTATGATATGCCTCTCTAAAATATGGTTCTTTAAAACTACGAACTTTATCATAATCGATACGCTTTTTTGTTTCATTAAAAGGAGGTGGCAACTCTTTTAACAATCCTTCCTTATATAAAGTATCTAAGCTAACATATAGTTCATCTCCTGCATAGGAAGAATATGGCTGATATGGAGAATTTCCATATCCTAGTGGATTTAGAGGTAAAATTTGCCAAATTGTAATGTTGTTATTTGCTAATATATCAATCCATTCATATGCGTATGCACCTAGTTCTCCTACCCCCGTTCTTGATGGCAAAGATGCTACTGGCATTAAAACTCCTGTTTCTCTCATAGTTATTCTCCTCACTTAAAAATATAATATTATTTCTTACTAAGGAAAAATAAGTCCCCTATATGTTTTTATAGCTATAAGGGGACTTATCTTTATATGACGATTGCTTTATAAGTGCCAAATATCTCTATTATATTCTGAAATTGTACGATCAGAAGAAAAGAATCCTGCCTTTGAGATGTTAATAAGCATTTTCTTTGCCCATGCCATTTCATCTTCATAATCATTTAACATTCTTTCTTTTGTACTAATGTAATCTTTTACATCTAACAATGTCATAAACCAGTCTTTTCCAACAATTTCTTTATAAAGTCTTCCTAAGTTTACTGGGTCACCAATTTGAAGAAGTTCTTTACTTACAATAAAATCTACTAGTTCTTCAATCATTTTATCATTTTCATAAATTTTTTTAGAAGAGTAGCCACTTGTTTCGTATAGCTTAATAACATTTTCAGAGCTTTCACCAAAAATATAAATGTTTTCATCGCCTACAAGTTCATGAATTTCTACATTAGCCCCATCTTCTGTTCCAAGCGTAATTGCACCGTTTAACATAAACTTCATATTACCTGTTCCAGATGCTTCTTTTGATGCCAAAGAAATTTGCTCAGAAATATCACAAGCTGGAATTAACTTTTCTGCCTTTGTTACATTGTAATTTTCTATCATAACAATTTTTAAATGCTTGCTTACTTCTGCATCATTTTCAATTAGTTGTTGTAAACAAAGAATTAAGTGAATGATATCTTTGGCTATTGTATACGCTGGCGCTGCCTTTGCACCAAAAATCATAGTAATTGGTCTGTTTGGTAAGTTTCCATTTTTAATTTCTTTGTATTTATAAATGGCATATAAGGCATTCATTTGTTGTCTCTTATACTCATGTAAACGTTTGATTTGAATATCATAGATAGAATTTTCATCAATTTCTACATTTTGTGTCATTTTTAAATAATCTTTTAAATGAATCTTTGCATTTTTCTTAATTGTCTTTAATCTCTTTAATACTTCTTCGTTATCTTTATACTGTAATAGCTGTTCTAACTGAGTGGCATCATCCATAAAGTCTGGGCCAATTAATTCCTTAAAATATTCAGATAGTTCATGATTACAGTGTAATAACCATCTACGAAATGTAATACCATTTGTCTTGTTATTAAATTTTTCTGGATAAATGTCATAAAAATGTTTTAATTCAGATGTTTTTAAAATTTCTGTATGTAGCGCTGCTACACCATTTACTGCATACCCAAAATGAATATCAATATGAGCCATATGCACTCGATTCTTATCATCAATAATATACACTCTTTCATCATCAAATGCATTTCTTACTCTTTTGTCTAATTCACGAATAATTGGCATTAACTGTGGAACTACTTTTTCTAAATAGTCAATTGGCCATTTTTCTAATGCTTCTGCTAAAATGGTATGATTGGTATATGCACAAGTTTTTGTCACTACCTCCACTGCACAATCCATATCCAATCCTTTTTCTGTTAACAAACGGATTAATTCTGGAATTACCATCGTTGGATGAGTGTCATTAATTTGAACACTTACATATTCATGTAACTTATCTAAAGAACCACCTCTTTCTTCTGTTTCCTTTAAAATAAGTTGTGCAGCATTGCTTACCATAAAGTATTGTTGGTAAATTCTAAGTAATTCTCCATTTTCATCGCTATCATCTGGATAAAGGAATAATGTTAAATTTCTCTTAATATCTGTTTTATCAAAATCAATTCCATCACCAATAATACTCTCATCTACGGTATCTATATCAAAAAGATGTAGCTTGTTGCATCCACCCTTATATCCTGGTACATCTATATCATACATTGTAGATGTTAATGTAAAATCCTTAAATGGAACTTGAAAATGACAATCTGTTTTTGTTAACCAACTAGTATCTGTAATCCAAGGGTTTTTTTCTTCTCTTTGCTTATTATCTACAAATCTTTGAAGAAAAAGCCCATCATGATAATTTAATCCTACACCATCTCCCTGAAGTCCTAAGGCTGCAATAGAATCAAGAAAACAAGCAGAAAGGCGTCCTAGTCCACCATTTCCAAGTGATGGTTCTAACTCTATCTCTTCAATCTCTGTTAAATTATGGCCATATTTATTTAACACTTCTCTTGTTTCTTCAAATAGACCTAAGTTAATTAGGTTATTGGATAATAACTTTCCAATTAGAAATTCTGCAGAAATATAATATAGCTTTTTCTTTCCTTCATTTCTTTTTGTTCCTTGCATTTTTTCTTTTGTTACACATAAAAGAGCAGTATAAATTTCTTCCTTTGATGCTTCTTTTATAGTTTTACCATACTTTTGCTGTAGCATTTGTTCTAAGAATTGTTCCATAATATTCTCCTTCCCATATATAAGTATATATATTGCATATTTAGTTTCGTTTTGTTTCGTTACATCCTCATAATACTCCTCTTTTTTTATTTCGTCAACTTTTTTTATTATTTTATTGTATATTTTTCTATTTTTAACAATTATATTCTTATTTTATTGTGCATTTTTATATTAATATTTTTTTGTATTTTTATAACTTTACGAAACCTTTCGATACTTTCTTAAAAATTGATTGCTTTTCATTTTTCTTTTGGTTATAATAATTATAGAGTTAAGTATATATTAGAAAGGTGTATGTTATGACTACAATACAAGACATTGCAAATACACTGGGTATTTCAAAAGGAACTGTATCAAAAGCATTAAACGGTGCTTCTGATATTAGCGAAACATTACAAAAACAAGTATTAGAAACAGCTGTGGAGCTTGGGTATACAAAGCTACGCCGCCAAAAATCCGAGAAAAAAAAGCTTTGTATCATAATAGAAAATATGGAATATAAAGAAATTCATCATTTTGGATATGAAATTATTCTTGGCTTTCGCCAAATAGCTGAGCCTGCCGGATTTCAAGTAGATATTATTGACATGAATGAGGACATTCAAAGTTCTGTTTCTTATGATGTATTTATGCTTCAAAATGATTATATTGGTGCCTTTGTACTTGGTTTTACACCAAAAGATCCTTGGATGAAAGATTTTGAAACAAGCCGTACTCCTGCTGTTTTATATGATAATTATGTAATTACTAATCCTTCTATTGCCTATGTTGCCATTGATAATAACGAAGGTATGGAGCTTGCTGTTTCCCATTTAAAAAGTCTAGGACATAACAAAATAGGCTATCTTAGCCATGATTTAAAATCTCAAATTATGCAAGTTCGTTATAATGCTTTTTTTAATGCTTTACGCCACCACGATATAGAGGAAAATTCCGATTATACTGGTTGTTCTTACTATATTACTCAGTGTATGAATCAACACTTACCACGACTTTTAAATTTAGGTGTTACTGGTATTATATGCAGTCACGATTTAATTGCAAATGCAGCGATGATACAGTGCCAACAGCTAGGATACAAAGTACCCGAAGATATTAGTATTATAGGATTTGATGATTTGCCAATTTGTGCTTACACATCTCCTCCTATTACTACAATCCGTCAAGAACGAATCCAACTAGGGAAAAGTGGATATTATGCACTTGATAGCCTTATGAATCAAGTTTCTATTGGGACGATTCTTTTACATGCTAAACTTGTAGTACGACAATCAACTGGAGAGGCAGCAAAAAGAGAATAGAAAAAAGGAGAGGTAAGCCTTATCTGGTCCTCTCCTTTTTTTCTATTTCTTTTGCTCTATTTCTTTTCTTCTAGCAATTTTTACAATTACCATTTCTACTGCCACTTTTTCTGCTAGTCCACCAGTTTTAATTGCTTCTTCTGATTCTACACATAAAGTAACATACTCTCGTAATTGCTCTTTTGAAAATACTCTCGCCTGAGTCATTAGCTTTCCAGCAATAAAAGATTTTATTTTTAATATATTTCCTATGGAATCTTTGCTTTCTCCAACAGACATTAAATTTTTTACTACCATTAACTGATTAAATTGTCTTGCAATTAAAAACAAAATTCTCATAGATGGCTCTTTTAATGATAGCAAGTCATAATATAAATTAAGAGCTTTTTTTTCATTTCCAGCAGAAACTGCTTCTATCATTTCAAAAATACGATTTGTTGTTCTTTCTACACAAATATCTTCAACAATTTTACTTGTAATTCCTTCTTCTCCTTCTGAATAGGAAATTACTTTTTCTAGCTCCATTTTTATATTTTCCATATCATCTCCAACTTTATATAAAAATAAATCTAGAGCATCTGCTGTAATTTTCCTTTGTTCTCTATGAAGCATTGCCATTACCCAACGTTTTAGTTGTGCTTCTGACTGTTTTCCTAATTCAGCTGCGTATCCCACGTCTTTTACTTTTTTGTATAGACGATTTCTTTTATCTACTTCGCTTTCTACAAAAACAATAGTTGTTGTTTCTGGTATTTGACTTATATATTCTGTCCAACCATCACAACTCCCTTTAAATAATCCACTTTCCTCTATAATAATTACTCTTCTGTCAGCAAAAAATGGTAGTGTATCGGATAAATCCTTTATCTTTGACAATTCAGTATCTTTCCCCTCAAAATGAGAATAGTTCATTTCATCGTCACCTATCATTGCCTGCTTTAACTGCTTTTTATAGCTATTTCTTAAAAATGGCTCATTTCCAAATAATAGGTATACAGTATAAAATTGTTTTTTTTGTATATTTTCATTTAATACTTGCATAGTACCTCACTTAGCCTTCTTTCAATTAACTATTACTTTCACTACTCCTATTATTTTAACCGATAAAGCCTAAATGTTCTAGTAATACTTTCACTCCCATAACAATTAAAATTGTTCCACCTACTAGCTCTGCTTTACTTTTATATTTTGTACCAAATACATTTCCTATTTTTACACCTACAATCGATAAGAAAAATGTTGTAATTCCTATAAAGCTAATTCCAAACCCAATATTTTCTACCCTTAAACAAGCAAATGTAATTCCAACCACTAAGGCATCAATACTTGTAGCTAACGCAAGGACAATCATTTCTTTTACATTAATAGAGTCATCTACTTTTTCCTCTTCATCGGATAAAGCTTCGCGAAACATATTTACACCAATAAATAATAATAGTGCAAATGCAATCCAATGGTCGATAAAACTAATTTTACTTTCAAAACGGACTCCTAGCAAATATCCTATGAAGGGCATCATTGCCTGAAAACATCCAAAATACATACCTATTACAACTGCCTTTTTATGATCCATCGTTTTCATAGATAGCCCTTTACATACTGCAACTGCAAACGCATCCATTGATAAACCGATTGCAATTAAAAATAATTCTACTAAGCTCATGTCTTCCTCCTTCGTTGTCCCATTATTAAATTCCCATTCTGACTATTATATGGAAGTTTATTTTTAATGTCAAGAATATCTATTTGATAAATTTCTCTATAAAAATCCTTTCTCCATTGGTTTTTATTGTAATTGCTCCATCATTCATTGTAATATAAGGTTGTACATCCATTTCTTCTAATCGTTCTAATAATTCTTTGCTTGGATGACCATATAAATTTCCTTTTCCACAGCTAATAATAGCATACTTAGCATTTATTTTCTTTAATAACTTCTGACCTGTAGAATTTTTTGAACCATGATGTCCTACCTTTAATACTGTAATAGAGCTATCACTAATTTCTAATTCATCTTCCTCCTCAATTCCTAAATCCCCTGTAAACAGCATAGAAAACTTTTTATAAGTTAATTCTAATACAACTGAATAGCTATTTACATCGTTATAACTTTCTCCCTTTTTAGGGTGTAAGCAGTTTATGTTTAACTCATCTATTTTTAAACTATCTCCTTTTTTTAAATATGCCACTGGAATATTATTTTCTCTACATATTGATAGCATTTCTTCATACCCTTTGGACTCACATTTAATCTCTGGTAATAATACCATCCCTATTTCTATTTGAGGATATAGCTCTAGTATTAGCTCTCTGATTCCACTAATATGGTCTTCATCTGTATGAGTAATAATTACATATTCTATATACCCTACCTTTTTAGACAACAAATAAGGGCGAATACGATACGTTCCTACGTCCTCTACACTAGTGCTTCCTCCATCAATTAAAATATTTTCTCCTGTTTTTGTCTTTATATGAATACTTTCTCCTTGCCCTACATCTAGCATTGTAATTGTTAAATCGTTCCTTGAAATTGGTAATAACGTAGCTAAAATAACACTATATATTGCAAAAAAGAATACTGTTTTTATTATATATTTCTTACTATTTTGTACTCTATATAAGCAACTTTTTATACTATAAAATAATACATTGTACCATCTACTTAAATTATTTTCTTCTTTCTTTTCATTTTCTTCTACTAGACTTTCTTCTAATAATATATTGTTACTCTTTTCTATATCATGATTCTTTTTTTCTGCTTCATAGTGAACCCTAATTAGTAAACTTGCAATTAGTATATAATACAGAATTAATTGCCATAACCTAGGTTTTCCCATTACCCATTTATTTCCTAAAATTTGTATAAATTGTATTCCTACTTCCTCTATTATCCACAAAACATAGTGTCCTACTCCAACGAAAAAGATGCCAATCTTTGTATTTATTATTCCAAAAATACCACCTATAGACGCAGAAAATAATAAGAATATAACAAGGGGCACTATGATAATATTTATAATGATAGAATACCAGCCATACGTATAATAAAACCAAGCTAAAATAGGGATAGTCACTATTTGAATAGACCCACCACTAATAATACCAATTATAATAGGATTTTTACCACCATACCACTTTTTAAGCACTGGATAAACAATACCAAGACCTATAATAGCTAAAAAGGATAATAGAAATCCACTTTGAAATAGAACAAGGGGATACTTCGCTAGTATAAGTATAAAAGCTAACCCTAAATTATTTATCATATCTGAACACCGACCCATTCCATTTGCAACAAGAAAGCATAAAAACATGATTACTGCTCGCTTGGTCGACACTCCCATTCCCGTCATATATCCATATAGTACAATTAATATTGCTGATAAAATTCCTGCTATTACGTAAGACCCCATTAACCTTCTTATTACATAATATACACCCATTCCAATACAAGAAATATGCATTCCTGATATGGATAATATATGAGAAATTCCACATATATCATATATTATGTTTGTCTTTTCTTCTATTTGACTTCTATCCCCTAAAAAAATCCCTTTATAAATACCACTATCTTTTTGTTCTGAAACGCTATCAATTCCCTCTGCTATTTTTATTTTTAATTCTAATAACCACTGATTTATTACATTTACATGATGATTTATTATTTCAACGTTTTCTCCTGTTATTCCAGCTTCTATATGTATTGCTCTATAATATTCTTTCATATTAAATTGGCCTGGATTTGTGGGATATTCAAAGGGAAATATTTTTCCCTCTACTTTTATTTCATTACCAATTTTTACATCTATTTTTTCCTCTAAATAGATAAGACATCCTTTTAATTCCCATGATTTGTTATCTTCTACTACATATACGTCCTTTACTGTAATTATTTGCTTTTCTTCATATGTAATATTAGTTACTGTTCCAAATAATTCTGTCTTTTTACTCTCCTCTAATAACTGTACATATGGACTTATTTTTGCTCCTTTACTCATACAATATGTACCTGCAAGAAAAAAAAGAGGTAGTAAAAGTATTCCTACCTTTACACCTCTTTTTATACTATTTACTATTATTATGCTTTGTATTAGGACAAATCCAATAATACATATTTGAATGGAACACATACTAAGTAACTCTCCAAGTACAAAGGCTATGGCTCCTACAAATATTACTCGTCTAATTTGTCTCTCCTCCTACATAATCTAAATTTCTATCTAATGGCTTTTCTAATGAAATGCTATCTTTAAATTTTACATTACTAGATCCATTTACTAATATTTGAACTTTTCTAATATTAGGCAGCTCTGATAGTGAGTTGACAATAGAATATATTGGAATATAATCTTTTACATCTAATGCATTAGTTAAAAATGTATTGTCAAAGTTTACATAGCATATATTATCTTTTACTGTAACACTTAATACTTTTAAATTACTTGGTAATGTTGGATAAAACCCTTCTTGTTCTGGTCCTTTAATTAACTCTTCCAGTAAATATTGCTCAATGGAAAAATCACTTGTATATGTTACTGGTGTTTCGTATTTTATAAGTTTATCTCCCGTTTCATTTGCAAAGTAAAATACTAAATTTGTAAATCGAATAGAATTAATATCCCTTCCCACAATATCTACAAAATCAGTTGCTACCATTGTTCCAATGGGGTTTCCTGAGCTATCCATAAGAGGCTGGTCAGATACTTCTATAATAACACCTTCCACACCTGGAATCTGAGAAAAAGTTTTTACAATTGCTGCTCTACATAACACTTCTAATACTTTATCTATCTGTTGATAATAGCTATTAAAATTAAAGTATGCAATATTATTTTCAATGCGATAGTTTATTAATGATACCCCCTTTGGAATGGCACCAACAGCGTTCTCTGGTTGTTTACTAAAGACTCCCAGTAATTCATTCATCAAATTATTACTATCTGTTTCATTTGTATAATAATCTTGCTCTACTAATTCATTTCCTGCCTGATTTACATAATAGACAGTATACTTAGTACCTTCTTTTTTTTCTTCTTTATTCAAGAAACAACCAGAAAAAATACTTATAATAGAAATAAGTAAAGCAGTAAGTATAATAATTTTCTTTTTACTTACTCTCATATTTTTTTCCTTTCAATAGATAACAGAGTAAATTTTCCTTTCTAGATGTATACACGTAAATTCTATGGTAAATATTTTAGAGGAATTCTCACAGTAAAGGTGCTTCCCTCTCCAAGTCTACTACTTAGACGAATAGCTCCATGATGCAATACAATAACACTTTTTGTAATAGCTAGCCCTAATCCAGTTCCTCCAGTTTCTCTTGACCTTGCCTTATCTACTCGATAGAATCTCTCAAACACCTGATCGGTTGCATCTTCTGGAATACCTACACCAGAATCACTAACAATAACGTAAAAATATTTATGATCTGCATCTAAAGAAACTTTTACCCATCCATTGTCTTTGTTATATTTTATGGCATTTTCAATTAAGTTTGTTAATGCTAAACTAAATTTCGTCTTATCTACCTCTCCAACAACTGGCCTGAAACTTTCAAAAATCACTTCAATGTTTCTTTCTCTGGCTATTGGACGCAAACGCTTTAAAATCATTTCTATTAAATCGTTAATAGAGCTTGCTTCCACATTCATCTCTGTTGCTGTTTTATCTAATTTTACAAGAGAGAGTAAATCATTAATAATTGTTGTTTCCCTATCAATCTCTTCTGAAATATCTGCCATAAACTCCCTATACAGTTCTACTGGGACATCTTCTTGCGATAGTAAAGAATCTGCCAATACACGAATAGATGTAATAGGTGTTTTAAGCTCATGAGATACGTTAGAAACAAATTCTTGTCTTGATTGATCTAATATTTTTAACTGCTTTAATACTCCGTTAAAGGAATCTGTAATTTGTACTAGTTCTGTAAATGATCCTTGTTCAATTTGAGCATTTAAATTTCCATCTTTTATTTTATCAATAGACTCTTTTACTTTTTTTAATGGCTTTGTAATAAAGACTACTACTCCATAGGCAATGCACGCCACAATAATAATTGTAACAAAATCTAATATGATAAATCTTTCTTTTATTTCTTTTACTAATGTAGTAATACTAGATGTTGGAACCGTCATTACAATAACCCCAATTGTTTTATTTTCACTATTATTCACAATAGGTATTGTTAATTCTAAAAAATTTTTGCTTTTATTATGATAAACAGCAGTTTCTTTTTTCCCTTGGAAGCATTCAAACACTTCGTTAGAAATACTATATTTATTTAAATCAGCCATGTATGTATCATAGATTACTTTAAATGAATCATTTAAAACTATCATTCTTCCATTGTACAAATCGCCTATTTGTTCAATTTCTGCTATATTTTTTTCTGTTAATCCGTCTTCTATATAAATGTTATTGCCTAATTGATTTGCCAATATGCCACCGGCATATTTTAAATCCATTTTCATTTTTTCCATCATTCTTGTCTCATAGGAACCTGATATAATACTTTTCATAATAAATAATGGAATTAATCCGATAAGAAGCGTTATACAAAATATTTGAAAACCAATACTTTTTATTACTTTCTTTATTTTTTTAACCTTTGAAATAATAACCAACGCCCCATTTCGTATGAACATATTTTGGCTCGCTTGGGTTTGACTCAATTTTTTCTCTTAGTCTTCTAATATGAACATCCACTGTGCGAACATCTCCTGGATATTCATATCCCCAAACTATATTAAGAAGATTTTCTCTACTATAAACCTTATTTGGATTTAATGCTAAATGCTCTAATAGATCAAATTCTTTGACAGTAACATTAATTTCCTTTCCTTGAATAAATACTCGTCTACCATCGCAATCCATTTTCAAATCACCAGATTCAATGATTCTTTTTTGTTCTTTACTTTCCTTATCCTTACCATTAGAGCTACGTCTCATAATGGCTTTAATTCTTGCTTTTACTTCTAAAATATTAAATGGCTTGGTAATATAATCATCTGCTCCATATTCTAAACCTAGAATTTTATCCATATCATCGCCTTTTGCTGTCAACATAATAATTGGAACATCAGAAAACTCTCTAATTTGCTGACATACTTCAAAACCATTTAGCTTTGGAAGCATTACATCTAATAATATAACATCATATGTGTTATTTTGTGCCATTTTTACCGCTTCTTCTCCATCATAAGCACAATCTACTTCCATTTTATCTTGTAAAAGGCTAAAACGAATGCCTTTTACAATCATCTTTTCATCATCTACAACTAATGCTCTAGCCATGACTCCTCCCTATTTTCTATTCTTATATTTGAATGAAATCTTTTATTTTTCCAAAAGCCGCCTCTTTAATTCCAGAAATATTCATAATCTCTGTAATATCTTTAAATTGGCCATGCTCTGTGCGATAATCAATAATTGCTTTTGCTTTTGCCTCACCAATTCCTGGTAATGTCATAAGCTGTTCCATCGTAGCTGTATTAATATTGACTTTAGAAAACTGCTCGTCTCCTCCACTAACGTTACTTTGAATTGAATTTACATTTCCACTATCAATATCTTCTTTTGAGTAAACAATTATTTGTTGTCCATCTTGAAGTACACTGGCCATATTTAGTCCTTCTTGAACTCCTTCACTAGTCATGCCTCCTGCTAGTTCAATTGCTTCATATACTCTTGAACCAGCTTTTAAGCGATATACATTAGGAGAATTTACTTCTCCACATACATGAACATAAATATACTCTTCTTGTAACTTATCAGTACTTTCTTGTGTTTCATTGGTATTTATTACTTCACTTTCTTCTTGTTGTAACATACTTATAGACGTTTCTTCCACCATATCTAAGTTACTCCACTCTGTTTTTGTTTGTTGTTTACAGCTATATAGGATACCTGTTAAGCAAATGATTATACCTATAATTACATATTTCATCCATCTTTTTGTGCGTATAGTCATATTATCCATCTCTTTCCATACGCATCACGCCTGATAATTCTATTGTACTCAATGAATGTGTAAAACACAAGTCATTTTTTGTTGTTTATTCCCACTTAAATAATATAATTCCACCAATAGCTAATGCCATACCCACTAGCTTTTTCCAATCAAATCCTACTTTTTCTACTCCAAATAGTCCAAATAACTCTATTAAATATGCAACTACTAATTGAGATGTTACAATAATCATAACTGCTTTTGCTGGACCTAGACTTCCCATACTCTTTATTACAGTTATTGTAATAAATGCTCCTATTACCCCACCTAATAACATATATTTATTTTCTACATTAAAAATAGCTCC
>CALWGN010000100.1 GCA_944380055.1 uncultured Lachnospiraceae bacterium | reverse complement strand
AAGCTCTTTCCATAATTATTCCATCTTCATTCATCCAAGCAACTGCTTCCTCAATAGCTTTTCCCTCTACTGCACCTCCACCAATAGTTCCTACTATAGTCTTATCTGGAAAAACAAGCATACGGCTTCCAACCCCTCTTGGTGATGAACCAGACTTTTCAATAATTGTTGTTAAAACACCTTGTGCGCCATTTAAAATATGTTTTTTAATTTCTAAGTCAAATAATGATTCTTTTTTTTCATTCCTTATCTGTATAATCTGTCCCATAATACTAACAGAAATTTCTTCTGGCGTTTCTGCATTAATATCCAAACCAATTGGTGCATGAAAAACAGCAGGATCTAATTGTTCTTCTTTTATCCCCTGCTCTATCATTCTCTTTTTTGTTATTGCTACTTTTCCTCTACTTCCAATCATTCCTATATAAGTATGATTTTTTTCTAAACACTTCATTGCACATAAGCAATCGTCTTTGTGCCCTCGTGTTACGATAACATAGTAAGTATTAAAATTATTTTCAATAGAATCAATGGCTGTTTCAAATTCATCACAAATGCATCTATCTACCATAGGGAAACGTTCTTTGTTTGCAAACTCCTGTCGATTATCAATTACAGTTACATAAAAACCTAGCATTTTACCTAAAGTACATACAGATAGGGATACATGTCCTCCACCAAGAACTACTAAATGAGGTTGCTTTGCTAGATTTTCTACATATACTTTTTTATTATTAATCTCTTGTATTCCTACTGGCAGCTTTTCTTCTAATCCATTTAACGGCTTTACTATTTTTTCCCCTTTATTTTCTCCATCTAACGTTGTTATTACTTCTAAACTTCCTAACTTTTCTAATTGCTCTAATAACATTTTATACATATAAATTTTTCTCCTCTTTGCTTTTTTCAAATATTACTACATTATCACATATTATATTTTCTTTTAAAAATTTTCCCAACTGTATAGATGGATTACTACTTTCTAAATCTTCCAACTTCCCTTTTGTAAGCAAAATAGAATAAAGAGTATTTGTTCTATTTTTTATAGCTTCTTTTTTCATATATCCATGTTGTAGCATTGATACTATTATTTCTTTTGTTACAATATCCGTTTCATTAATATTGCACCTTTCACTTGCAAGAGATGCTCTATGGCATACATCAAATAATGGCTTATTTAAGCTATCCAATCCAATACATAATACAATAACATCCATATGTTCTACCCATACTGGTTCCTCATCATTTGGAAATTTTAATGGTAATCTTTTCGAACCATCTGCTTCTATTAATAGAATATCTGTTTCTTCCTTTAGCTTATCCAATAGAGAGTTTTCAAGTCCTGACATTTTTTCTCTACTTTTCTCTGAAATTTTACCCACTACTACAATACTATTTTTTTCTAACTCTTTCTTTGCTAGCTTTATAAATGTTTCTCTACAACTGCACACCTTTATTTTTTCGTTGTGCTTTGTAGTAAAAATTTCCCCATTGTATTGTTGGATACCTCTATTGTTTTCATCTAGTATTACACCATTTTGCCTTGGAAGATACATATTGGTTGTGGTTGTAACTATTACTTTCTTTCCTAGTGATATAAACTCCTGAGCTAGTGTATCAATGCAAGTTGTCTTTCCTCCAGAACCAATTACTACAATTGTAATAGGACCTTTTTTCTGAAGCATTTCTTCTGAAATCCCTAAACTGTAATAGAAATATTTACTTTCTGCCACATTTTTTTTATATAAAGTATCTTTTTCCAATAACTCATTTATATTTTGAAATTGTTTCATTTTATTTTTACTTACACCTATATTTCTATTTGTTATTTCTTTTTGATTTATGAATCATTCATTTGGATAAATTATTACTCAAAAATTTCCCACATATTTTAAATTTTATAAAAAGATTTCATATAATTTGTAGCTTATAGAGGGCATCTTCTCTAATAACTGTAATACTTTTTCTTTTTCACTCATGGAAGCCATATAAGAAAGTCCACACTGAGCTGTTATTTGAGTTGGCGTAGGAATTAAGCGACCTAAGATACCACATTTTTTTCCTTCCAATTCTACTAACATGGCATCAGTTGTTGTATAAAATGTAACTACTATCTTTTCTTCTTTTTCCATTTGTTTATGTTCCTTTTCTAAAAGTATTAAATTAGATATATTTATTTTTATTAGTAGCAAGTTCTCTTATAGCATTTATCCCATAATTTACTTCTTCCTCTGTATTTCTATAGGAAAAACTAAAACGAACCATTCCTAAGTTTTCTGTTTTCATTGCTTTATGAACCAGTGGAGCACAATGCATTCCAGAGCGGCTTGCAATGTTATACGTTTCTGATAATATATCACTTACATAACTACTATCCATTCCGTTTATATTAAAAGATACAATAGGTAATCTATTATCACTTTCATAATCTCCATAACAAATCACTGAATCAATGGTAGAAATTTCATTGTAAAATTGCTTCCATAGTTTTTTTTCTTTTTCTCTAATTTGTTCTAATCCAACATTATTAATATATTGAATACCTGCTAACAAACCTGCAATACCTGGTGTATTTAAAGTTCCTGCTTCTAAGTGCTCTGGCATTTCTTTTGGCTGCTCTTTTAAAACACTTTGTACTCCTGTTCCACCTTCTTTTAGTGAACGTATCATAAGTCCCTCTCTTACACACAATCCACCAATTCCTTGCGGTCCAAATAACCCTTTATGACCGGTAAAACAAAGAACATCTATATTTAGTTTTTTCATAGAAATAGGAACGCTTCCTGCTGTCTGAGAAGCATCAAGAACAAATAATAGATTGTATTTTCTACAAATTTGCCCAATTTTTTCAATATCCAATAACGTGCCTAATACATTGGACCCATGTGTACATACAATCATTTTTGTATTGCTTTTTATACTAGATTCTAACAAAAAATAATCTATATTTCCTTTTTTATCACAAGGTATAATCGTCATTTCTATCTTCTCACCAAAAGAATATAGTGGACGAAGTACACTATTATGTTCTAATACAGTTGTTATTACATGATCGTTTTCTTCTAATAATCCTTTTATGGCTATATTCAAACTTTCTGTTGCATTATTCGTAAATACTACTTGATTTGGTTTTTCTACATCAAAAAAATTAGCAACAGCTATTCTTCCATATGCTATGGTTTCATTTGCACAGATTACTTCTTTATATGCTCCTCTTCCGCTGTTTCCACAACTTAAGATTGCATTATAGACTGCTTTTGCCACTTCATTAGGCTTATTCATAGTTGTTGCCGCATTATCAAAATAAATTGTTTTATCCATTTTTTCACATTCTTTCACTTATCATTTATTAGCTTCATCAAAGGATATTTTTCTTTTACAAAATGTATCTATTTCTTTCATATCATGAGATACTATAATCCCAATTCCTCCAAAAGATGCAAAGACTTCTTTCATCTCTTCTATCACTTCACTTTTTAAGGTAGCATCCAAAGCAGAAAATGGCTCGTCTAATAAAATTACTTTTGGCTTTGCACCTAACATACGAGCCATTGCACAACGTTGTTTTTGACCACCAGATATTTTCACTGGATATTGATGTTTAATATCTTCTATTCGAAACCTATTTAATAGTTGTTGCGCAAACTCTTCCTTTTCTTTTCTTGTTCCTTTTATTCCTATTTTTATATTTTCCATAACTGTCATGTTTGGAAATAACCCATAAGATTGTGAAAGATAGCCAATGTTTCTCTTTTTCGGTGGAAGCCAGATGTGATTTTCAGAATCAAATAATACTTTGTTATCCAACACTATTTTTCCTTCATCTGGCTTTATTAATCCTGCAATGGATTGGAGAGTAACACTTTTTCCACTCCCACTTTTTCCAACTAAACCAAAAATTTCATCTTCTATCTGAAAGGATACACTAATTCTTTTATTTTCTACTTGTTTTTCAATTTGAACTTCTAACCTCAAAAGAATCCTCTCTCCCTTCCATTTTTTCTATTGCATCTTCCTTCATAAATATTCATAAGCAAAATGCCAACAAAAGCGATAGCTATCATAATAATAACCCATATATATACAATATCACGATTTCCACTTTGAACTGCTGTATATATGGCTGTTGCCATTGTTTGGGTTTTTCCAGGAATATTACCTGCAACCATAATGGTAGCTCCAAATTCTCCCATTGATCTGGCAAATGCTAACATAACACTGGCTAATATGCTACCTTTACAGTTTGGAATAATAACACGAAAAAATATTGTTACCTCACTAAGACCTAACGTCTTTCCAATACCAATAAGCTCTTGGTCCATTTGTTCAAAAGCACCTCTTGCCCCACGATAGACAAGAGGAAATGAGCACACAAAGGCACTAACAACACAGCCCCAAAAGGAAAATACAATAGGACATCCTATATCTGTAAGGAACCTTCCTATCATACTATTTTTTCCAAACACTACAAGAAGCAAAAAACCAGTAACCGTAGGCGGTAACACCATTGGTAATGTGAAAACACTATCAAAAAATACTTTTCCTTTCTTTACTTTCATGACTAAATAAGCAAATAAAACACCAAATACAGTTGTAAATATGGTTGCTATAACTGCTGTTTTTAGGGAAATCCAAATTGGTGTAAATTCCATATATCTTTCTCACTTTCATTACTCTACTGTAAAACCATAAGACTCAAAAATTTCTGTCCCCTTTTCTCCTTTTAAGTATGTGATAAAAGAATCTAATTGTGTATTTTCTTCTCGCCCTGCAATTTTTGCCATTGGATAAATTACTGTGTCGTAAAGGCTAGCATCAACAGTTTCTATAATCGAAACATGAGAAGAGGATATTGCATCTGTTTTATATACAAATCCACAGTCTACTTCTTTATTTTCCACCCATGTTAATAATGTTCTTACATCGTTTGCAAATACATACTTACTTTCTAGTTGCTCATACACTTCTAAACTTTCTAATGCTTGTTTTGTGTATTGACCTACTGGAACACTTCCAATTTCTCCAATTCCAATGTTGCTTGCTTTGTCTAAATCAGATATGCTAGAAATCTCTGTTTTACTTTCCTTTGGTACAATTAAAACAAGCTCATTTTTTAATAAATCAACACGACTGCCTTCTACTAATAAATTCTTTTCTTCTAACGCATCCATTTGCTTTTCCCCTGCTGATATAAACAAGTCTGCTGGAGCACCTTCTTCTATTTGAGTTTGCAAACTTCCACTTCCCCCATAAGATACTTGAATTTCTACATTACTATTTTCTTTTTTATATTCCTCAATAATACTATCTAGTGCATCTACAAGACTTGCTGCCGCCATAATTGTAATTGTTTCTTTTTCATTTTCACTTTTATTATTTTCTGATTTACTACATCCAAGAAGACTAACAGCTCCCATAAAAACTATTAAAAATAAAGAAATTAACTTTTTCATTTTATTACTCACTACATATAATATATGTATTTCCTTTCTCTCTATAATATATGAATATGAATTAGTATATCTATATATCCTTTGTAATAATCTACTTTCTTGCACAATCTGTTTCTGATCCAATTAATACTCCAAGCCCATGTGCCCATGTATCTAGACAATAATCTAATATTTCTTTTACTGCTTTTGGACTTCCTGGCATATTAACAATTAACGTCTTTTTGCGAATACATGCAACTCCTCTGCTTAACATTGCTCTTTTTGTAATTGTCATAGAATATGATCTAATTGCCTCTGCAATTCCTGGAACTACTCTCTCTGCAATAGCAAGAGTAGCCTCTGGAGTTTGGTCTCTCATAGAAAAACCTGTTCCACCAGTAGTTAAAATTAGATCTGTCTTATTTTCATCGCTCCATATGCGAAGAATTTCACTAATTTGGTCTGGCTCATCCGGAATCAGCGCCATTTCCGTTACTGTATAACCAAATTCTTCTACTATTTTTTTTATTGTTGGTCCACTAACATCTTCTCTAAGTCCAACAGCTCCTTTGTCACTAATTGTAACAATCCCTACTCGATACAATGGTCATTTCATCTCCTTTCTTTATTTCTCCACCCACTAGAACTTTAGCAAATACCCCTTCTCTTGGCATAATACAATCTCCCATTTTAGCATATATTTGACAATGGTGATGGCACTCTTTTCCAATCTGGGTAATTTCTAAAACAACATCATTACAAACTAATCTTGTTCCAACAGGTAACGAAGAAAAATCAATTCCCTCTACTACTACATTTTCACCAAATGCTCCATCGGTTACCTGTGCACCTTTTTCATTGAATGCCTTTATTTTATCATAGGATAATAAACTTACTTGTCGATGCCAATTTCCTGCATGAGCATCATTTTCAATACCAAAATTCTCAATAAATTTTGCTTTTGTTACATTTTCTTTTTGTATTCCTCTTTTTGGACTAATACATACTGCTATTATTTTTCCCATTGTTTCCTCTTTCTCTTTATCTTATCCACCAATTTCCCACATATTTTTTTGCTCATTTTCTAAAGAGCCATCTTTTGTATTAAAATTGTGGTGCTTTGGTTTTTCTAATATTCCTTGCTTTATAACCTCTTCTAGCTGTCTTAGGTCTGATTTATTGATATATTTTTTTAAATCAATTCCTTTATCAAAGCATAAGCATAACTTTAGTATCCCATCTGAAGTAACTCGTATACGATTGCAGCTGTCACAAAATTCGTGGCTAACTGCTGATATAAATCCAACATTGCCTTTCCATTTGCCATTTTCAGTTTCTTTCCACTGAATATAAGTAGCTGGACCATTTCCTTTTATACCATGATATGGATAAAACATTCCATACTTACTTTTTAGCTTTTCTTCTATTTCTTCTTGTTTTACTGGCATAAAGTTCTTACCATATCCAATTGGCATCATTTCAATGAAACGTACATCTACTGGATACTTTTTTGCAAGTTCTACTAATGGAATGTACGAATCATCGTTATATCCTTTAATAGGTACACAGTTAATTTTTACTGGAATGTTATGCTCCACACAAGCTTTAATACTGTTGAATACCTTTTCTACGCCATATTGTCCTGTAATATGTTTGTACTCTTCTTCATCTAATGTATCTAAACTAACATTAATAGCAAAAATTCCAGCTTCCTTTAATAATTTTACTTTGTTCTCCAACAGTATTCCATTGGTTGTTAATGTTACCTGATCAATTCCAGCAATACTACTTAACTCTTTTACTATGGAAATAATGTCTTTATGAAGAAGTGGTTCACCACCTGTTAGCTTTATTTTTTTTATTCCACAATTAGCAAATGCCCTTCCCATACATACAATTTCTTCTTTGGAAAGTGTTGTTATTTTTTTACAACCATTGCCATTTGGCATACAATAAGTACACGCGAGATTACATCCATCTATAATAGAAATTCTTACATAATCTATTACTCGTTTATAACAATCCGTTAACTTTTTTTCTTTCATTATTCACTCATTTCTATTTAAAATATATTAAGAATTTATTTCCTATTTGGAGCCTCTTTGATTCGTAGGTGTGTATTCTCTTTTATATTCTCCACTTTTTCCACCTGTTTTTTTCTCTAAATAAATATTGCCAATAACCATAGATTTGTCTACTGCTTTACACATATCATAAATGGTAAGAAGTGCTATATTTACACCTGTAAGTGCTTCCATTTCTACTCCTGTTTTTCCTTCTGTGCGTACAAGACAAGTTGCTTCTATTATGTTTTCTTCTTCATTTACTTTAAAGTCAAGACTACACTTTGTAAGCATTAATAAATGGCACATAGGAATTAATTCAAATGTTTTCTTTGCTGCCATAATACCAGCTACTCTTGCTACTCCTAAAACATCTCCTTTAGACATACTGCCACTTAATATTTTTTGTATTACTTCTTTTGATACTTGAATACTACCCTTAGCGATAGCTTCTCTTAATGTAATATTTTTTTCTGATACATCTACCATAATAGCATTGCCATTATGATCAAAATGAGTAAAATCAGACATTTTTCTCTCTCCTTTTATTCTCCAAACCCACAATCTGGATATGTGCAAACTGGGCAAGCCTGACATTGTCCTCCATAAGACATTTTTACAAAATCCCTTTTTGTTAATTTTTCTTTTGCTAGTAATCTTGGAACTGCTAAATCAAAAACAGTTCGTTTTCCATACATAACACAGCCTGGAAGTCCAACTACTGGAATACCTTTAACATAAGAAAGCATAAACATTGCTCCTGGAAGTACAGGTGTTCCATAAGTAATTATTTCACCACCACAAGCTGCAATTCCACTTGGAGTACAGTCATCTGGGTCTACGCTCATACCTCCAGTCACCATAACCATATCTACACCTTTATCTATATAATCTAAAATAGCCTTTGTAATGGCTTCTTTTTCATCACCAGTTAATACTTGTCCAATAATTTCGCTATCTAGTTCTTTTGCCTTCTCTTTTAAGACTGGCAAAAATTTATCTTGAATACGACCTTTTAAAATTTCAGAACCTGTTGTAACAACTCCTATTTTTGATGAATAAAGTGGCTTTACTTCAATAATAGGGCCTTTTTCTCTACAAATTTCTTCAAATCGCTGCAAAATTTCTTCCTTTACAACCAAAGGAATCACTCTAGCTCCACCAAGTAACTTATCATTTTCTACTAATTTATTTCCATGAATGGTAGCAAAACAAATTTCTTCTACTTCGTTTAAATCATACAACGCTTCCACATTAATTTTTAAAACACCTTTTGTATTGGCACGAAGTTCTATTTTTCCTTCTTTTACTTCTGTGAAATAAATACCATTTCCTGCTGCTGCCTTTACCATGCGAAGAGCAGCATCATTTTCATGAACATACCCATCTTCTAAGTTCCATACATAAATATGTTCTTTTCCAATATTTAAAAGCTTTTCTACATCTTCTTTTTGTATTACATGACCTTTTTTAAAAGCACGACCTTTAAACTCTCCTGGTACAATTTCTGTTATATCATGGCATAATACCATTCCAATTGCATCTGTTACTTTTACTTTATCCATATATAACCTCATTTCTAAGCTATTTGTATATCTGACACATGATTTATCTTTTATAGTAAACTAAGAAGTGCCTCAAGCACACCACCAGCTATACATCTTGCCTTGTCTGATATAGTAGCACAGTTTTCTTTTTCTTCTTTTCTTGGATCAATATCTGCAATTTTTAGTCCCTTTTTTACATAAAATTTATCTCTGATTAATCCTCTAAGTAATCCATCTATTGTTGCAGTTACTTCCACATCTCCAATAGTAGCAATTATCTCTCCTTGTTGTACAAAATCACCTATTTGCTTTTTATTTTTCATGATTCCCTCTGCTGGAGCATGAATGACTCGTTCTTTTCCATATCCAGCAATAACACCTGGAATACCTGTATTTTTTGCTGCACTGCCACTTGTAATAATTCTTCCCAAGTTATGACCACGTTTTGTTTCAATTACTACATCAACATCCTCTCCAGCTACAAATCCTGGTCCCAATGCAATGGTAACTTTTGCCATATTACGATTAGTTCCTAAATTCCTTTTTGCTAAAATCCCATCGATGACAGCAATTGGTTTGATTTCTTCCAAACATTTACAAGATTCATCTATAATAAGTGGTACCACACCATTATTAAAGCAATTTATGATTTCTTCTTTTGTGTCTACTTTTTTACAAGTGACACCTTCTACTATACTAGTCCCTTCATATACTGCTTCTGAAAAAGCAACTTGCCTACGAATTGCTGTTGGTTTACTTACTTCTAACACTAAGACACGAAAACCACATCGAAATAGCTTGTGAATCGTTGCCGTTGCAATATCACCACCACCACGAACAATAATAATTTCTTCATTTTTTAATGCTATAATTTTTTCCATATAAATCCTCTTTTTAAGGTTTGATTATTTTATTTGCCATTGCTAATTTTTCACTAATAGCATACATATTTGTAATTGTTCCTACTTGTAACTTGTCTGTTAAATTATAATAATTTAAACATAATCCACAAGTTACAATTTCAACCCCTTTCTTTTCTAGATGTTTCAAATCTTCAAGGGAGTCAGAGCCTTCTACGGATAACTTTGCACCACCATTATATAAAACAATAGACTCTGGCAATTGTTCTAATTGAGTTTGTGCATAGATAAATCCTTTCATTAGTTGCTTTCCTAATTCTTCATCTCCATCACCCATTTTATTAGAAGATAATACAAGAACAGTTCCCTTTTGTATATTTTCTGATGAAATGTTATCATCTTCTACATTCTTACTAGATGTTTCATTATCAGTATTCAGAGTAAATACAACAATAAATTGCTTTTCATCTAATGTCATTACACTGTGATGGATATGTTTTTGCACTGCTAATTTGGTTAAGTTTTGTACTGCAATTTCATTATCAACAGTAATTTCAATTACTTCTTCCTTAGGAATTTTCTCTATTGCCTTTTTTGCCTCAATGACTGGTAGCGGACATTGCATTCCTCTTGCATCAATCTTCATATTTTTTACCTCCATATATTTTAAAGTTATATAATTAATTATTAATATAACATATATTTATAATAAAATAGTCCTTTATCTTTACTGCAAACCAATCCTATATAAATGCTATACTACATAAATACTTTTTTCCCTTTTTTCTACTATTTCTCCTACAATACCACATGGTAAACCTAATGCTACAATTTCTTCGTATGCTTTTTCTGCATCCTCATCTAGCATGCTAATAAGTAATCCACCTGATGTTTGTGGATCAAATAGTATCTCTTCCATTGGAAACGGTATATGATTAAATTCCACATTATCTCCAACATGATTTCTATTTCTTTGCCCTGCTCCCGTTAAGAAAAATTCCTCT
>CALWGN010000099.1 GCA_944380055.1 uncultured Lachnospiraceae bacterium | reverse complement strand
TATTTAATTCTTGCATCAGAAATAATTGTCTTTAATGTAGCACCCTTTAAATTTTGTGTTTCTGAAATAATGGATTCTACTGGATTAAACACTGCTTTTGCCTTTACATCTTCTCCATCTCGAATCGCAATTCTTTCTGTTTCAAGCTGGAATCCTGTTAATGCTGCTGGTAATACATAGCCAGTTACATTGGTTCCTATTTGAGAGTATCCTCCTAAGTCTGCCTTATTTTGTGCTCTCTTTGTTTCATCTTCAATTGTTAACTGTACATAATTTCCATTTTCATCAAATTCATAATTTAACCCTTCTACCCCTTTGTTCACAAGTAAAATAGCTTCATCAGAATTTAATTTATCAATAAATGTTAATACTTCTTTTAACTCTTCTTCTGTCTTAACAGATGACTTTGGAATTAATAACATTCCTGCATATCCAGAAGTTGGAAGTACTGCATCTACATCTCCATAAGATACATTCGCAATCATTGTTACCCATTCACTACCATCTTTATTCCCTTTTTCATCTGGTTCTACTTCATACTTTTCAGCCATTAAACCTGCAATAGACATTCCCCTTGACTGTAAGTCAATGATACATCCTGACTTTCCATTTATAAAGTCGTTGTTCCAGTCATCTGTTGATAGTGTTACAAAGTCTTGGTTAATTAATCCTTCATCGTATAATTGCTTCATAAAGTCTAACGCTTCATTGTATCCTTCTGAATAGAAGTCTGGTGTTACATTTCCTTCTTCATCTACTGCAAATGCATTTGGTGCTCCAAACCATACTGCAATTTGGTCAAATGGCCCTAAATTGTTCATTCCATCCCACTTTGGAATTGTTAAACCATAAGTATCATCTTGACCATTTCCATCTGGGTCGTCATTTTTAAATGCACGAAGCATTTCTAAAAAGTCTTCTGTTGTCTTTGGCACTTCCATATCAAGATTTTCTAACCAATCTCTTCGAATAATAATGGCAGCACGCATAACATCTCTAGAACGGTAAATTCCATATGTCTTACCATTAAATGATGCATTTAATTGGATATCTTCATCCATTTTTGCTAAGTTTGGATACTCATCAATGTAATCATCCAATTGCCAGAAAGCCCCTGCATCTACTGCACTAATAATACTATTGTCCTTTCCTGTTGCTACTAAAATATCTGGAAGGTCATTTCCATTTAATGTTACAGATACACGGTCACTATATTGAGTGTTTGGTACCCAAGTCACATCTAGCTTATACCCTGTGATTTCTTCTAAAGCTGTTTGGATTTCATTTCCTTCCTTTGGTGTAGACTCTGCCAATAATGGAGCCATAATTTTAATTGTTTTTGTTTCTTGTGCGTCACCATTCGTAGTTTTTCCTTTGTTACTATCTCCACTACATCCAGCCAATGCCGCACTAGCTACCATAGTAGAAACTAATAATGTGGAAATTAATCTTTTTTTTCTCATACTTCCTTCTCCTTACTTAAATAAATATATATGTTCACAGTATCTTCCTCTCATCATTAATTTTGATACTGCTACTATCCATTATTATATAGTTAGTATAATGTGTCATACCCAATACATTTTTATATTTTTAATTCATTTATCTATACTGCAATCTTTCTTAGTATACAAATATTTATATTATAATTTTAAAAATATGTTGTTTTTTATTTTTAAAATTATAATATTATATAAAAATATACGTTAATTACGAATTATGCTGTTATTATATATTATGTTTTTATCCTTGTCAATAGCTCTTTTGCTTTTTTGCATAATAAATATTGTTATATCAATTATTTGATTGTATATATTTTGAAATTATACATTAATACAAAAAATATAGATGTTTTAAAATTATTATTTTTCTATATATTTTACTATTTTATATTGTAAGAATTATATTTTTTGTACAATTACACCTCTATGTTTTTAATAGATTTTTTCTAAAATATTACATATATCTAGTAATTATTTTAAAACACACCCTAGAATAATTGTCTTTTTTCATTTATAATAATAATTGTGTTTTGTAATTTTTTTACTTTATAAAGGATACCTTTTAGCATAATACGTATTATATACAACAACAAAGGAGAGAATAAATGAAACAAAAAATGTTATTTTTTGATATAGATGGTACATTAATCACAGAAGGGAGCCATATCCTTCCAAAATCTACAATGGCATCAATAAGACAAGCTCGTGCCAATGGACATTTAGCATTTATTAACACTGGTCGTACCTTTTTTAACGTAACAGATCAAATAAAAGAAATTGGCTTTGATGGTTATGTATGTGGATGTGGAACTTACATTCACTACAAAGGTGAAGAAATCTTATGGAATCAACTTACAAAAAAACGTTGCCGTGAAATTGTAGAATTAATTCGTTCTTGTAATTTAGACGCTCTATTAGAAGGAAAAGAAGGAGTATATTTTGATTATACACGTCCGTCAAATCCAACAATAGCAAAACTACAAACTCGATTTGGTGCTGAACAGTTTAGTGAAAGATATTCTTGGGATTCAGAAAATCTACAATTTGATAAGTTTGTAATATGGCAAACTCCTAATAGTGACTTTTCCACTTTTTTTAATAATATTTCTAAAGATTTTGATTATATTGATCGTGAAAATGGTTTTGGAGAAATTGTTCCAAAAGGCTATTCCAAAGCATCTGGAATTGAATTTTTAGAAAAATATTTAAACATTCCTCATGAGAATTGTTTTGCTTTTGGTGATAGTACTAATGACCTATCTATGTTAGAATATGTTCCTAATAGTATTGCTATGGGAAATAGTTCTAAATTGATTCTGCCTAAAGTATCATATATTACAACAGATATTGAAGATAATGGTATTGAAAATGCATTAAAGAATTTTAATATTATATAATTGTATTTTTTAACTTATAGCTAAAAAAAGTGCCTCTTTAATAGCACTTATAAAAATTTCCTATATATACGGTAACAATAAGTCAGCGTAAAAATATTGCGTTGGCTTATTTTACTCTCTTTATAAAAATTATTTATGTTTACTAATGCAAAAAACCTTGTAAATTTAATATTTACAAGGTTCTAAAAATAGCGGAAGAGAGATTTGAACTCCCGACACCATGGGTATGAACCATGTGCTCTAGCCAACTGAGCTATCCCGCCATATAAAATTAAAATGCATAGCAGAATCTTTAACTACTATACATATTTTTTACTTTTTAAAGGTATGATACCTTCAAAACCACAC
>CALWGN010000098.1 GCA_944380055.1 uncultured Lachnospiraceae bacterium | reverse complement strand
AGTAGAAGAAAAAGAGAACATAAAAAAACAAGGAGAAGCTTAAGTAAAAGAAAAAGAGAACTTAAAAAACCAACAAAAAGTTTTAGTAGAAGAAAGAGAAAACTTAAAAAACCAAGCAAAAGTTTTAGTAGAAGAAAAAGAAAATCTAAATAATCAAATAAAAGAGTTAACAGAGGAAAAGAAGAAGTTAAAAGAAAACGAAAGCACTTTAACAAAGATAAAAGAAAAGCTAGAAGGACAAGCATTACATCTAAATGAAGAAAACAATCAACTAGGAAATCAAATAGAAGTTTTATCTAGTGAAAAAGAAGAAATAGAAAAACAAAAGAATACTTTATTAAGAGAAAAAGAAAGCTTAGAAGAACAAGTTCTTGAGCTTTTAGAAGTAAAGGAAGAGTTAGAAAAGCAAGGACAAGCTTTAATAGAAGAGAAAGAAAACTTAAAAAACCAAGCAGAAGTTTTAGTAAAAGAAAAAGAAAGCTTAGAAGAACAAGTGATAACTTTAATAGAAGAAAAAGAAAATCAGGTTTCTCTAAGGGTGGAAGAAGTAGAGAAAGTAAATAATGCATATGAAAAAGAAATAGAAGAAAAACAGAGATTAAATGAGGAATTGTCAGAGCATAATCAAAATTTACAAAAGCAATATGAAATGCTATTAGAAGAGAAGAAACAATTAGAAATGGAAAATAAAGAGTTAAAAGAAGAATCAGAGTATTTCCTTTCTGTTAGTGAAGAGCTAGAAAATGAAGTAAAGCAATTAAAGAAACAATAAAGTGGGGAGTCTATTATTAGACTCCTTCTTTTACCTTATAAGAAGTTGTCCTATATAAATTAGATAACAGAATGAAAAAATATATAAATATATAATTATGTAGAGAAAATGAATAGAAAGTGTGAGAAAAAGCAATGAATAATAATATAAAAGTAGAATTATTAGCGCCAGCAGGTTCGTTTGAAAGTATGAAAGCAGCAATTCATGCAGGAGCAGACGCTGTTTATATGGGAGGTAGTCGATTTGGAGCTCGTGCATATGCAGATAATCCAGAAGAAGACCGTTTAATTGAAGCCATTAATTTTGTACATTTATATGGAAAGCAATTATATTTGACAGTCAACACTTTAATGAAGGAAGATGAACTAAATGAGGAGTTGTATCAATATTTACTTCCATTATACGAGGCTGGCTTAGATGCTGTTATTGTTCAAGATTTAGGAACGTTATCATTTATAAAGAAGCATTTTCCTGATTTACCAATTCATGCTAGTACACAAATGACTATTACTGGTGAGTATGGAGCAAAAGAGTTGGAACGCTTAGGAGCTACTAGAGTAGTAACAGCAAGAGAATTATCATTAGAAGAAATACGAAAAATTAAAGAAACTTGTAATGTAGAGATAGAAAGCTTTATTCACGGTGCACTATGTTACTGCTATTCTGGTCAATGTTTGTTTAGTAGTATTGTAGGTGGTCGAAGTGGAAATAGAGGAAGATGTGCTCAGCCTTGTCGTATGGCATATCAGGTATCAGAGGATAGTAAAGTACTTGCAAGTGAAAAAGAAGGTTTTGTATTAAGTCCAAAAGATCTAAATACATTAGCTATTATCCCAGATATTATAGAGGCAGGTGTATTTTCCTTAAAAATTGAAGGAAGAATGAAAAAGCCAGAGTATGCAGCAGGAGTAGTAAGTGTTTATAGAAAATATATAGATATGTATCTACAAAAAGGAAGAAAAGGATATGTTATAGATAAAAAGGATCAGCAAATATTATTTGATTTATTTAATCGAAAAGGATTTACAGAAGGGTACTACAAAAAGCATAATGGAAAAGATATGATTACTTTAACCAAACCAGATTTTAGAGCTGGAAATGAAGCTTTGACAAAGTATTTAAATGAGACTTATGTAAATGGACAATTGAAAAGAAAAATAAAAGGAAAAGTAACAATTTCACAACATTTGCCTGCTAAAATAGAATTGTCTATGGGAAAAGAAGAAAGCAATGTGTTACAAGTAACATCCTTTGGAGATGTACCAAGCTTAGCACAAAAAAAGCCTTTATCCTCAGATGATGTAAAAAAGCAAATAAGCAAAATGGGAAATACGCCATTTGAATTAGAGGATTTACAGCTTGAGGTAGAAGATGGGTTATTTATGCCTGTTGTAAAATTAAATGAATTAAGAAGAGAAAGTCTAGAACAATTAGAAAAACAGTATTTTTCACAATTTAAACGAACAAAGCCAAAGGATATAGAAGAAAAAGAAGTACTACAAAGTACAAATAATAATTTCTCACATTACAATCAGAAAAAAGATACAAAGTTTAAAGGGATTACTGTTTTTGTAAGTAGAAAAGACCAATTAGAAGTACTATTAGAAGAAGAACAAATCAATATTGTGTATGTAGATAGCTTAATTTGCGAAGCAAATCAATACAAGAGTATAGTAGAACAAATTAAAAATAAGGGAAAGCAAGCATATTTGTCATTACCACAAATTTTTCGCACAGAAGCCAAAAAATATTTTAACAAATACTGGAATTATATAGAAGATGCTAAGTTTGATGGCTGGTTAGTGGGATCTTTAGAAGAAATTGGATTTTTAAAGGAAAAAGGAATTCAAGGGTCAATAATATTAGATCATATGCTATATGCGTATAATACAGAGGCAGAGCTTATTTGGAAAAAAATTGGTGGAACAAAGCTTACATTACCAATAGAGCTAAATTATAAGGAAATGAAAAAAAGAGGTGGCAACGGATTAGAAATGATTGTTTATGGACACCTTCCTATGATGGTTTCGGCACAATGTATTAAAAAGACAACAAAAGGTTGTGATAGAAAAGAGTCTATATTAAAATTAAAGGATAGACTAAATAATATTTTCTTAGTAGAAAATCATTGTCGCTATTGTTATAATACTATTTATAATAATAAGCCATTGTTACTATTAAAAGAAAAGAAAGAAATTAAAGGATTGGGAGTAGAAAGTGTACGTTTAAACTTCACAATTGAAGATAAACAAAAAACAAAGCAAATATTACAAATGTTTATTGATGAATATATATGGAATAAAAAGGTAGAAAATCAAATCTCTGATTTTACAAGAGGACACTATAAAAGAGGTGTAGAGTAGGTGAAATATTGGAAAATATTATTATACAAGTATGCAAGTATTTAAGTATTGCTATTATTATTGTATATGCTATTGGAGCAATTACAGTATTATGGCGTAAAGATGAAGATGATTTAAAATGGAATTATCGTAGACAAAATATGTTATCATTATTATTTCATGGAGTATCATATTTTGCAATTATAATATATAAGAAAGATCTAGCACTTATTGTTTTTTATGTTGCTCAAGTGATTTACTTTTTTGTATATATGATTTTATATTGTAAAGTACACAAACGATGCTGTAAGCCACTGATTAGTAATATGATTTTATTACTATCTATCGGATTTGTAATATTGACAAGACTTAGTATAGAAAAGGCATTAAGACAGTTTATTTTTGTTTGTGTAGCATCTATTATAACTTTAATTGTTCCAATTTTTGTTAGAAAGTTAAAAGCTGCAAAGACATGGGCTGGAACATGTGGGGTAATTGGCTTAATATTATTAATTGTTGTGTTAGGTAGCAGTAAAGTATATGGTGCAAACTTATCTATTGCAATCGGCTCATTTTCTTTTCAGCCATCAGAATTTGTAAAAATTTCCTATGTACTTATGGTTGCAGTATTACTTAGAAATAGAAAAGATTTTAAGAGGGTTATTTTTGCAACAGGTATTGCCGCTGTCCATGTAATTGTTTTAGTTCTTTCTACAGACTTAGGTGGAGCCTTAATTTACTTTTTAACTTATTTATGTATGTTATATGTAGCAACTGGGCAAGTAGGTTATATATGGTCTGGACTTGGATGTGGTTCTATAGCTGCTTGGATTGCATATATGCTATTTAGTCATGTAAAGGTAAGAGTAGAGGCTTGGATTGATCCATGGTCTATTATTGATAACAAAGGCTTGCAAATTGCTCAGTCTTTGTTTGCAATAGGAACAGGTGGATGGTTTGGAAGTGGTTTATACAAAGGTATGCCACAAACAATACCAGTAGTTACAAAGGATTATACATTTTCTGCTGTTTCAGAAGAAATGGGAGCTATTACTGCTGTATGTATGACCATCGTTTGTATTTGTTGTTTTATTAAATTTATGCAAATTTCTATGAGTATTAATGTAAAGTTTTATAAGCTAATTGGAGTAGGAATGGCATGTTTATATATTATTCAGCTATTTCTAGTTATTGGTGGAGTTACTAAGTTTATCCCATCAACTGGAGTAACTCTTCCATTTGTAAGTTATGGTGGAAGTTCAATATTTAGTATATTTATTCTATTTGGTATTGTGCAAGGATTATATATTATGAGACAAAATGAGGATGAGAGAATTGAACAGAGAAGAGAAATGGAACGAAAAAAAGAGATTGAAAGAAGAAAAAGAGCGCGAGAAGCAAAAAAGAGAACAGAAGAAGGAAGAAGAGAAACAAGCACGCAGAGAGCATAAAAAGAAGAACAAAGAATCCTATCAAATTATGTATGTGTTTATTGCCTTATTTGCCTGTATGTTTGGTTATTTTGCGTATTTTGTTACAATAGGAAGTAAAGATGTTATAAATAATCCTTATAACACGCGTATTAAAAATTTATCAAAGGATATATTAAGGGGAAGTATTCTTGCAAGAAATGGTGAAGAACTAGCTAAAACAGAAGTAAGTGAGGATGGTACTGAAACAAGAGTATATCCATATGGAAATGTATTTGCTCATCCAATTGGATATTCTACCAAGGGAACAACAGAGTTAGAGAAACTTGCCAATATGTATTTACTTAATTCAAGTATAAACATATGGGATAAAATATCAAATGAAATATGGGAGAAAAAAAATCCAGGAGATACTGTTGTTACTACATTAGATTTAGGATTACAAACATTTGCATACAATGTGTTAGGAGAGAATAAAGGTGCTATTGTTGCTATAGAACCTGATACAGGAAAAATATTAGCAATGGTATCTAAACCTAGCTATAATCCAAATACATTAAATGAGGACTGGGAATCTATTATTTCAGATACCAACACAGATGCATCTTTATTAAATCGAGTTTCTCAAGGATTATATCCACCAGGTTCTACCTTTAAAATCTTAACGATTTTAGAATATATAAGAGAAAATCCAGATACATATCAGGATTTTAGTTATACGTGTACTGGAACATTGCAGATTGGAGAGTATAAATTAGATTGTCATGATGGTCATGCTCACGGAACTGTAGGAGTAAAAGAATCATTATCACTTTCCTGTAATGGAGCTTTGGCGACTATGGGATTGCAATTAGATAAAGAAAAATTTAGTGAACTGTTAGAGGAATTTGGATATAATAAAGAATTGCCAATTGATATCGAATACAAAAAAAGTCAATTTGATAGTACAGTTACTTCAGAATGGGATATTATGCAATATTCCATTGGTCAGGGAAAAACACTTCAAACTCCACTCCACAATGCTATGATTACAGCAGCAGTTGCCAATGGTGGAGTGATGATGAAGCCATACTTTATTGAAAAGATAATAAATACAGAGGATGAAGTTGTAGAATCGTTTACGCCACAGGCATATAAAACTGTTATGACACCAGAAGAGTCTGATTTATTAACAGAATATATGATTTCTGTTGTTTCAGAAGGAAGTGGTTCATTGGCAGGAAGTGAATACGCAGTAGTTGCAGGAAAAACAGGTTCAGCGGAGTATAATTCCAATAAAGATAAGCATGCATGGTTTACTGGATTCGTACCAGCAGAAGATCCAGAGATTGTATTTACAATTATTATAGAAGGTGGAGCATCTGGTGGTCAAGTTGCAGCTCCTATTATGAAGCAGTTAGTAGATTATTACTATGAACATGTAAGATAATATAAAAATCTATCTATTTATATCCTTATGTTATTAAGGAAAAATAAATAGATAGATTTTTTAAATTGTCGAATAATGTATTTTTGTTGCAAGAAAATCAAAAAAAGGGTATACTTGTACTAAATAGTATAGACACACCAAAATACAGGAGGTAGTATATGGTTGAAGCAACTAGCTGTGGCGGTGTGGTTATTTTTCGAGGTAAAGTACTAGTATTATACAAAAATTATAAAAATAAGTATGAAGGTTGGGTACTACCAAAAGGAACTGTAGAAGCTGGAGAGGAATATAAAGAAACTGCTTTAAGAGAAGTGAAAGAGGAATCAGGAGTAAATGCTTCTATTATAAAGTATGTAGGAAAAAGTGAATATTCGTTTCATATTCCTCAGGACATTGTCGAAAAGGAAGTTCATTGGTATTTGATGATGGCAGATAGCTATTACAGCAAACCACAACGTGAAGAATATTTTATTGATTCAGGTTATTATAAGTTTCACGAAGCATACCATTTATTGAAATTTTCAAATGAAAAACAAATTCTAGAGAAAGCATATAATGAATATTTAGAATTAAAAAAGTCAAATTTATGGGGTGCAAAGCAGTATTTTTAGAAAAAAGTTCCCTATTACTAATGTAAAAAATAGTAATATGGGAACTGTATTTTTAATATGGGAATTTAGAAATCTTTTTGACAATTGTATCAGTTCAAATCAAGTGAAAAGGAGAAGAAAAATGAATCAAAATTATGAAAAATTAAAACAATATGTAGATAAAGCAGCGGCATTAGGAGCAGCCTTATCCTTATTTGGATGGGATAATGAAACATTAGCACCTAAAAATAGTATGGAGAAAACATCCAAATTAGTAGGAATATTATCTAGTGAATACTTTAATACGATAATTAATGATGAAGTAGAACAATTATTAAAAGAGTTAAAGGTTGATAATACATTAGAAGAAGTAGAAAAGGCAGTAGTACGTTGCTTTGCAGAAGATATTGACTCATTAAAAACAATTCCGCCACAGGACTTTGTAGCATATTCAGAGTTAACTTCAAAGGCTAGCTCTATTTGGGCAAATGCACGTGTAGAAAATAATTTTAAATTATTTGAGCCTGTGTTAGCAGAAATTATAGAATATAATAAAAAATTTGCTGGTACGCAAGCAAAAGATGGACAAAAAATTTATGATGTAAAGTTAGATGAGTATGAAAAGTCCTTCCATATTACAGATTTAGATGAGTTTTTTAATCAATTAAAAGACACAATCGTTCCATTATTAAAGAAAATAAAAGAAAAAGAAGGCTTTATTAAAAGTGATTTTCTATTTAAACACTATGATATAGAAAAACAGAAAAAGTTTAATCATTGGATAACAGAATATATGGGGTTTGATTATAGTAGAGGTGTATTAGGAGAAAGTGAACATCCATTTACAACAAATCTTCATAGAGAAGATGTAAGAATGACAACATATTATTTTGAAAATAATTTAGAAAGTGCAATTTTTTCTAGTATCCATGAATGTGGTCATGCATTATATGAACAAGGCATTGATGATAAGTATGCAATGACACCAGTTGGACAAGGTGCAAGTTGTGCAACTCATGAATCACAATCTAGATTTTTTGAAAATATTATTGGACGTAGTAGAAGTTTTTGGGTACCAATTTATGATAAATTAGTAGAATTATTTCCAGAAAATTTAAGTGATGTAACACTAGATGACTTTGTAAAAGCAATTAATCGTGTCCACGCAGATGAAATACGTACAGAGGCAGATGAGTTAACTTATTGTTTACATATCATGGTTCGCTATGAAATAGAAAAGAAAATATTTGAAGAAAACTACCCAATAGATAAGTTACCACAACTATGGAACCAATTATACGAAGAGTATTTAGGAGTGATTCCTGCAAATGATAGCATTGGAATTTTACAAGATGTACACTGGTCTGGTGGTATGTTTGGATATTTTCCATCTTATGCGTTAGGAAATGCATTTTCGGCACAAATATACAATCAAATGAAAAAAGATATTAATGTAAATAAGTTATTAGAAGAAGGCAATATAAAAGAAATTGTACAATATCTAAATACTCATGTTCATCAATATGGAAGAAGTAAAACAGCAAAGCAAATATTATTTGATGTAACTGGTGAAGAATTTAATCCAAAATATTATATTGAATATTTAACAGAAAAATATAGTACTTTATATGAATTATAAAAGTCTGCTTTGAATTTTTTAAATGTATACAACAAAAATGACCTACATGATATGATTATCATAAGTAGGTCATTTTTTTTATAAAGCTATTATTTCATGTGAGAATATTGTTTATTTTACTAAATCTGCCAATGTTGCAGAAACATAAGAAATTAAGTCGTTGGGATTAATAACAACTTGCATTCCACGAATACCTGCACTAACAAAAATTTTATCAAAAAGAATAGCTGTTTCATCAATATAAGTAGGAAATTTTTTCTTCATACCAATAGGAGAACAGCCTCCACGAATATATCCAGTTACCGATTGTAATTCTTTAACTGGAAGCATTTCTATTTTCTTTTCTTTGATTAGTTTGGCAGTTTTTTTCAGATCTAGTTCCTCGGCAACAGGGATACAAAAAACATAGTGTTTTTTGCTTTCTCCACAGGCAACAAGTGTTTTAAATACTTGCTCAACTGGCTGATTTAACTGATTGGCTACATGAGTTCCAGATAAATCAGATTCATCTACCTCATAAGTAATGGTCTCATAAGGAATATGAGATTGCTCTAGTAATCGCATTACGTTTGTTTTTGTACTAGCCATTATTTTGTACCAAAAATTCTATCTCCAGCATCACCTAAACCTGGGCAAATATAAGCGTGTTCATTTAAACAACGATCTAAATGACCACAATAAATTTGAATATCAGGATGGGCATTTGCTAATTTTTCAAGCCCTTCTGGAGCAGCGATAATAGACATGAACTTAATATTTTTTCCGCCGTATTTCTTAATAAAATCAATAGCAGCACAAGCAGAACCACCAGTAGCTAACATTGGATCACAAACAACAATTGTTCTTTCTTCAATAGAATCAGGAAGTTTGCAGTAATATTCATGAGGTTCATGTGTTTCTTCATCACGATATAAACCGATGTGTCCTACTTTTGCAGATGGAACAAGAGCTAAAATACCATTTACCATACCAAGCCCTGCACGTAAAATAGGAACAATTGCTAACTTCTTTCCTGCAATCATAGGAGTTTGGCATACTTCGATAGGTGTTTTTACTTCTACATCTTGAACTGGAAGATCACGTAATGCTTCGAATCCCATAAGCATAGCAATTTCTTCAACTAAATGACGAAATTCATTGGTTCCAGTTTTTTCATCTCTTAAAATTGAAATTTTGTGTTGAATCAATGGGTGATTAAATACTGTTACATTTTTATTCATAAATTATAAATCCTTTCTATATTGCTTTTACTTTTTCATTAATAGGGAAAGGGCTGTTAGCCCACAATAGGTTGAAAAAATAAAATTTTAACTATATGATAAATCATTGAACTTATTTAGTCAATTTAATTATGATATAATTTAGCATATTATAGATAAATATGTTAAAAATAATAGATAAATGTTAGAAAATCCTTTTGAATAATTAAGGGAACAAATATAGTTTATTAGTGATGTTTATAGAGATTATGAGATAAACGACTAAAAATTACTTGGAAATTAATTCTAGTATTCTTTATAAAGAACTTTTTTACAAGGAAAAAAATGGTAAATTGTGTCAAGATTTATATAATAATAGAAAAACAACTTGACAAAACAAGACAAACAGTATAACCTAGTCAAAGAAAAAAAGGAGGAAAAGAAATGTCAAAAAAGGGAAACAACAAAACCATAGTTGGTGAACAAGGTATTTATGATGCAAGACAATTAGGAATACCAAAAATGTTATTATTAGGTTTGCAACATACATTTGCTATGTTTGGTGCAACTGTATTAGTACCATTATTAACAGGATTAAGTGTTTCTACAACACTACTAATGGCAGGATTAGGAACACTTTTATTTCATTTTTTAACAAAAGGAAAGATACCAGCATTTTTAGGATCTTCTTTTGCGTTTTTAGGAGGTTATGCAGCAGTAAGCCAAACGCCAGAAGGTGTAATAATACCAGAAATGTTACCTTATGCTTGTGGTGGGGTAGTAGTAGCTGGACTTGTATATCTAGTATTTAGTGCATTTATCAAGTTTTTTGGAGTATCAAAGGTTATGAGATATTTCCCTCCAGTTGTCACAGGACCAATTATTATTTCTATTGGTTTAATTTTAGCACCATCAGCAATTGCAAATGCATCTACAAACTGGACGTTAGCACTTGTAGCATTAGCAGTTATTGTTATTTGTAACATCTGGGGCAAGGGAATGGTAAAGATTATTCCTATTATGTTAGGAATTATTGTCGCCTATATCGTAGCCTTGGTAATGGGCGAAGTTGATTTTAGCAGAGTAACTGAAACTGCAAATAAAGGAATAAGTGGATTTTTAGCGATTCCTCTTGATACAAATAATTTTGCAAAATTTGATATTAGTGCAATTTTAACAATCTTACCAATCGCTCTTGCAACAATGATGGAACATATTGGGGATATTTCAGCAATTGGTGCTACAACGGGAAGAAACTATATTGCTGATCCAGGGTTACATCGTACGTTATTAGGTGATGGATTAGCTACTTGTATGGCAGCATTTTTTGGAGGCCCAGCCAATACAACTTATGGAGAAAACACAGGCGTTCTTGCATTAAGTAAAGTATATGATCCAATTGTAGTAAGAATTGCGGCTTGTGTGGCAATTATATTATCATTTTTCCCAATTTTTGCAGAAGTCATTCGTTCTATTCCAACTGCAATTATTGGTGGAGTTTCCTTGATTTTATACGGTATGATTTCATCAATTGGTGTTAGAAATGTAGTAGAACATCAAGTAGATTTTACAAAGAGTAGAAATCTAATTATTGCGGCAGTTATTTTAGTAAGTGCATTAGGATTTGATGACATTGGTGGAATTACTTTTGTTGTTGGAGGATATGATATTACATTATCAGGAATTGCTATTGCAGCAATTTTAGGAATTGTATTAAATGCAATTTTACCAGGAAATGACTATGTATTTGATGTAAAAGAATAAGCAGAACATGGATTAAATTTAGAAGTATAAATTTTATCCATAAAATTGAAGGGAAGGATAAATAAAACTATCTTTCCCTTAATTTTATAAACAAGTATAAAAAATAGTTGCAAATTTAAAATAAATGTGGTAGAATTAATTTCGTTGTATAAGCCGCTGTGGCGGAATTGGCAGACGCATACGACTCAAAATCGTACGGGAAACCATATGGGTTCGAGTCCCATCAGCGGCAGTTTAAGACTCTAGTATTTACTAGAAAAACAGTTTCTATTAAGAAAAGGAAAAAGGAGTAACAACCAAATGGTAAGTTACTCCTTTTTATGTAGTAAGGATTCGTTACTATAAAATGCTATAAGTAATAAATTCTTATACAGTTAATTCTGTTTTCCATAGACCATGTAAATTACAGTGTTCGTATATTTCTACATTTCCTGTATATCCATTTAAATCAAATTCAGCATATGGCGCTTCACCAGCAACTAAATTTTTTCTAAAAACATAAGAGCCTGCTTTTACAGCAATAAACTGGATGAAATGTTCTTCAAGCATAGGGTGTTCTACACTTCCTACTTTCACAACTAATTTTCCATTTTCTACATGGGCATCTGGAATATGCTTTTCTACGGCTGCATCTGTTGTTCCAGCAACTAATTCAGTCATAGGTTTTCCACAACAAACAGGTGTTACTCCGTGGTCTACAACCATTTCAACTAAGCTTTTACAGCTATCGCAAAAATAAAATTTCATAGTATTCCTCCTTTAAAAATTTAATATTATATCATTTAGTATATACCTTTTTAAATAAAAAAGATAGTATAAAAGCAAATATTTATAAAATAAATTATAGAATTATAGAAAAAAATAGATTGATGGTATATAATACATGACGGATATTTGCAGAAAGCATATATACTAACTATATTAGGATAGAAAGAGAATAGGAAAACAGATGATAAAAACAATTACAAAATGGGTAAAAAAAGAAATATTATTAGTCATTTCATGGGTACTAGCTATTGTATCAACATGTATTGTTCCACTAGATAAATTTTATATAGAATATATTGATTGGAAAACATTAGGACTTTTATTTTCCTTAATGGCAGTTATGGCAGGTTTAAAAGAAATGGGGGTATTTCAAGCATTTGGAGAAAGTTTACTGTTAAAAGTAAAAAGTAAACGAGCAGTAGAAAGTGTATTAGTATTGCTTTGCTTTTTTTCCTCAATGATAATTACAAATGATGTAGCTCTTATTACATTTGTTCCATTTGCACTAGAAGTATTAACAATGGCAAATTTAAAAAAGCATATAATTCCAGTTGTAGTTATGCAAACAGTGGCAGCTAACTTAGGAAGTATGCTTACACCTATTGGTAATCCGCAAAATTTATACCTATATTCCAAATCGGGAATGTCATTGGAGGATTTTCTTATTACAGTATTGCCATATGTGATACTTTCTTTTTTTCTACTAGTAATATTTTTTATGTATAGAAAAAATGAACCAGTAGGGCATATATTAAAAAATAGTGAAAATAATAATATTAAAAAAATAAAGTGATTTGTTATAGTATGTTATTTCTATTATGCTTGTTGTGCGTTGCAAAAATAGTACCAGTATATATAGTTGTTATCATTACTATATTATTTCTTTTTATTATGGATAGAAAAATTTTAAAGAAAATAGATTATTCTTTGCTATTAACATTTGTTGGGTTCTTTATTTTTGTAGGAAATATGGGAAGAATTAGTATATTAAAGCAAATGATAGAGCAGTTATTAAAGGGAAATGAAATAATTACAATTATTGGAGCAAGTCAGGTTATTAGTAATGTTCCTGCGGCACTACTACTTTCAGGCTTTACAAATAAATGGGATATTCTTTTAATAGGGACGAATTTAGGTGGATTAGGAACAATGATAGCATCTATGGCAAGTCTTATCTCATATAAATATATTATAAAAGAAGTTCCAGAAGAAAAGGGAAATTACTTTATTTATTTTACAGTTGCCAATATTGTATTTTTATTTATAAACTTATTATTGTATTGGATATTATATATTAATTAATATTTATTACAAATCAGTATAAGTAGTTTCTATATATAGAGAAGTATGATATAATAAGCACAACAAGGTGTTTATATTAGAAGAAACTTCGTTTCTTTTATATGTGCAAAAAGCGTGCACAGAAAATAGGATATAATGAACGCAAGACGTTCATATTAGAAGAACCTGTGGTTCTTGGTTATGTGCAAAAAGCGTGTACGGAAAATATGATATAATGAACACAAAGCACTTATATGAAAAGAAGTTTTAGTTCTTAATAATATAGGAGTTTGTATTTAGAAAATGAAAGTAGAGATGACAATGGAAAAAGGATTATGGATTATCGATCGCTTTGAAGGTGAATATGCTGTATGTGAAAATCTAAATGGTATAAAGTGCAATATACAAAAAAATATGTTACCGAAAGGTTGTATCGAAGGAAGTTGTATTGAAGTTTTAGAAGATGACACAATTATAAGAAACTTAGAAGAAGAGGAAAAAAGACGGAATTTGATACAAGACCTTATGAAACAATTATTTTAAATATAGGAGGTATATGTATGCATCGTTTATTGTGTGTATTATTTTTGGCAAGTTTTTTACTAGTTGGATGTACTACAAAGGGGAATATACCTGAGAACGTAGAAGGAACTTCTACATCAAATGAAACAAATATCACAGATGAAGTAACTAGTTTAGAGACACCTGAAACTACAACAATAAAAAAGGGCTACTATGAAAGTGTTAAGTCAGAGGATGACAAACGTATTCTTTTTCTACAAAATGGAAAGATAGAAGTAATTGATAATGAATCAATAGGATTTCTTATAGGTGGTAGCTATAAAGTAGAGGGAGAACAATTAATTGTTTCACTTGATGGAATGACAGACTCTTTAGTTTTTAATATTCATGAAGATGTTTTACAGTATACTGGCGATGAAAATGAGTATTTAAAAGGCCATACAACATTTAACTACATTGGTGAAAGAGAACGTAGTAAATAGCATTTAATATGTAAGGAAAAGAGGGGAGGTAATAGAAGACCTCTCCTTTTCCATTGAGAAGTTTTTGTAAATATGTAGTTGTATGAAAAAAACAATATGTTGTATAATGTATTTTAATATGCAAATACCATATAGAAAAAAAGGTGGTGTTAATAGATGGAATGTAAAGAGGTAGAGGCTCTTATTATACCTTTTATAAAATATGAATTAAATGAAGAACAATTACAAGGATTTTTAAATCATATAGAAACATGTTCAAATTGTAAAGAAGAGTTAGAAATATATTATACTGTTTATGAAGGAATGAAAGGACTAGATGAGGATGATTTCACTACATACAACTTAAAAGATGCGCTGCTTTATCAAATAGAAAAAGGAAAAATCTATTTAAAAGAAATACATGGATATAAAGTATTCAAATATGCATTGACAACATTGTGTGTACTAGGTTTAATAGATTCATTATTAATACAATTTAGAATTTGGTTGTTATAATTTAGGAGGAAAATTTTGGAAAGAGAACAATTTTTATTATTAATAGATGGGTCAAGTTTATTAACTACCCAATTTTATGGTAATTTACCAAGAGAAATTATGTTTGCAAAAACATTAGAAGAAAAAGAAAAGTATTTTCATAAAATCATGATGACTTCTACAGGAATGTATACCAATGCAGTCTACGGTTTTATGAGAACGCTAATGAAAATTATAAAAGAACAAAAGCCAACATATTTAGCAGTTGCATGGGATGTTAGTCGTGATACATTTCGTAGACAGTTGTATCCAGAGTATAAAGCCAATCGTGGTGATACATTAGCACCATTAAAAGATCAATTTGTTCTTTGTCAAGAAGCCTTAAAGAAAATGAATATTGTACAGCTAATGGATTCACGTTATGAGGCAGACGATTTTTGCGGAAGTATTGCAAAAAAATTTGAAAATCAAGTACCAATAAAAATATTAACAAAGGATAATGATTATTTACAGCTTGTAACAGAGAATACTAATTTATGGATGATGCATTCTACAGCAGAAAAAACAGAGCAGTTATTTAAAAAGTATCATATTGATCCAAAGTCTATTTGTGTACCTGATAGAGCCTTTAATTATACTCCAGAATTAGTCAAAGAAGAATTTGGAATTAATCCTGAAAATGTAAATTCTTTAAAAGGATTAATGGGGGATGCTTCTGATAATATAAAAGGGGTTTCTGGTGTAGGAGAAGCAACAGCTGTAAAATTAATTGCAGAATATAAAACAATAGAAAATTTATATGCAGCAATAGAAAATTTAGATAAAAATGGAGAAAAAGAAATTAAGGAATACTGGAAAGAAAAATTAGGTTTAAAGCGTTCTCCATTAAATTACTTATTAAAAACAAGTGATGAAGAACTTGTTGGAAAAAAAGCAGCATTGTTAAGCGAAAAGCTAGCAACTATTAAGTGTGATATTGATTTGCCAGATATAACATTAGAAACATTTCGTTGCAAACTAGACAGAGAAGGGGCTAGAACTATTTTTGAAGATTTGGAATTTAAATCATTAAAAAGTGAATTAGATTCTGGTTTCATGGAAGAAGAGAAAAAAGAAATTCATATCCATACAATAGACGATTATGATGAAGTAGAAAAACTATTTCAAAGAGGAAGAAAAGAAAAGAAAGTGGCTATTCAAGCAGTTGTTGAAAAAAAACAATGCTATGGTATTGCACTATGTTTTTCAAAGGAAGAAAGTTTCTATATTCCAACTAAGTTTTTTGTAACAAAAGATTACTTAAAGGAGCAAGTAAAGAAATTAATAGATACAGTGTCTATTGTATATGTAATGGATTTAAAAGAAATGCTTCCATGGTTAGATGGATATAGAAAAGAAAATGTATATGATGTTCATTTAGGAGCTTATTTATTAGAGCCATTAAATGCATCTTATAACTATGAGGAAGTTGCATCAACGTATTTAGCAGAACGTTTCCCAAGTAAAGCAGACTTGTTAGGAAAGCTTTCATTAGAAAAAGCAGTAGAACAAGGAGAAGAAACTATTGGAAAACTTGCAGGATTACAAGCAAGTACAGCTTTTTTATGTGGAGATATTGTTATTAATAAGTTAAAAGAAGTGGAAATGCTTTCTTTATATGAAAAAATAGAATTGCCATTGGTATACTGTTTATATGAAATGGAAAAAGAAGGTATTTTAGTTCGCAAAGATTTATTACAAAACTATGGAAAAGAGCTTTTTGTAGGTATTGAAGCATTAGAAAAAGAGATTTATTCTTTAACAGGAGAAACCTTTAATATTAATTCTCCAAAACAATTAGGAGAAGTACTATTTGGAAAAATGGGACTTCCAAATGGAAAGAAAACAAAGACGGGATATTCTACAGCAGCAGATATATTAGAAAAGCTAGCGGTAGATTATCCAGTAGTAGGAAAAATTTTAGAATATCGTCAGCTAACAAAGTTAAAATCTACTTATGCAGATGGGCTTGCAAATTACATTGGAGAAGATGGAAGGATTCATGGAACTTTTAATCAAACGATTACTGCAACAGGAAGAATTAGTAGTACAGAACCTAACCTACAAAATATCCCAATCCGAATGGAGTTAGGAAGAGCCATTAGAAAAGTGTTTGTTCCAAGAGATGGCTGTGTATTTATTGATGCCGATTATTCTCAAATAGAGCTTCGTGTATTAGCCCACATTTCAGGAGATGAAAGTCTAATTAAAGCATATCAAAATGCACAAGATATTCATGCCTTGACGGCATCACAAGTATTTCATGTTCCTATTGATGAAGTTAGTGATTTACAAAGAAGAAATGCAAAGGCAGTAAATTTTGGTATTGTATATGGTATTAGTGCATTTTCTCTTAGTGAAGATTTAAGTATTACAAGAAAAGAAGCATTAGAATATATTGAGAGATATTTTGAAACATATCCAAATGTAAAGAAATTTTTAGATAAGTTAGTAGAAGATGCTCATGATAATGGATATGTTACAACATTATTTGGTAGAAGACGTCCAATTCCAGAATTAAAATCATCAAACTTTATGCAACGATCATTTGGAGAGCGTGTTGCTATGAATTCACCAATTCAAGGAACAGCAGCAGATATTATGAAAATTGCTATGATACAAGTAGAGGGTAGACTAAGAAAAGAAGGTCTAAAATCAAGAGTTATTTTGCAAGTTCACGATGAATTGTTAGTGGAAGCATATAAAGAAGAAATAGAGCAAGTAAAGACCATATTAAGAGAAGAAATGGATTGTGCTGCAAAGCTATCAGTGCCTCTAGAAGTGGATATGAATGTTGGAAATAGTTGGTATGAAACCAAATAAAATGCTTTAGATTGGAGAAATTTTATGAAAGTAATCGGCATTACGGGTGGAATTGGAAGTGGAAAGTCAGAAGTCATACAGTTGTTAAAAAATCATTGGAATGCATATGTTATTTTAGCTGATGAAGTTGGGCATCGTCTAATGGAAAAAGGGCAAAAAACATATGAGGTACTTGTAAATTATTATGGTAATAATATTTTAAATAAAGACAATACCATTAATAGAGAAGTGTTAAGTAAAATTGCATTTAAAGATGAAAAAAGCGTAGCTATCATTAATGAGTTAACTCACCCAATTATTAAAAATGAAATTATAAAAGAAATTCAATTAGTAAAAAGTGAAAATAAATATTCCTTTATTGGGCTAGAAGCTGCTATTTTGAAGGAAGGAAAGTTGGATAGTTTATGCGATGAAATTTGGTATGTGTATGCAGAAGAGTCTGTTCGTGTATCACGATTAATGAGTGGACGAGGATATTCTAAAGAGCGTTGTTATCAAATTATAAAAAGACAAAAGAATGAGGAGTATTATAAAAGTATATCCAATTGGATTATAGATAACTCTAAAACAATAGAATATACAAAAGAACAGTTAGAAAAGAAACTAACTTCTTTGTTTTTACAATAGTAACTTGACACTGTATAGTATGACAATTATAATTAAAAATCATCATGAGGTTTCTAAAAGCAATTTTTGGCTTTTTGAAACCTCAGGTTTTTAAAAGAAAAGAAGTAGGTAACATTATGCGATTAATTAGTCTTGCCAGTGGCAGTAGTGGAAATTGTACATATATAGGAAGTGAAAATACACATATATTAGTTGATGCAGGAATTTCTTGCAGAAAAATCGATAACAGTTTAAAAGAAATCGGTATAAAGGCAAGTGAATTAAGTGGTATATTTGTTACCCATGAACATATAGACCACATTCAAGGAATACGAGTGCTTTGCAAAAAATATGGGATTCCTATTTATGCTACATGGGAAACAATTATAAAAATATATCATTTAGATAAGAAAAAAGAAATTGACCATTGTTTATACCAAAATATATTACCAGATCAATCTGTTCCAATTGGTGATTTAGAGGTGAACCCATTTTCTATTAGCCATGATGCAGCCAATCCTCTTGCTTATCGGGTCAATCAAGGAAAAAAATCAGTAGCAGTTGTTACTGACTTAGGCTGTTATAATGATAAAATAGTCCAAACATTACAAGGATTAGATGCTCTTTTATTAGAAGCAAATCATGACATAAATATGCTAGAACTTGGACCTTATCCATACAGCCTAAAGCGTAGAGTATTAGGTGATAGTGGACATTTATCCAATGAAATGGCGGGACAATTATTAAGTAAAATTATGCATGGAAACTTAAAATCAGTAATGCTAGGTCATTTAAGTAAAGAAAACAATATGGAAGAATTAGCTTATGAAACTGTCCGATTGGAAGTAGAGATGAATTGTCCTGATGTAAAAGGTACGGATATAAATATCTCTGTTGCAAAACGAGATGAAGTATCTAATATTATTGAAGTTTAATGGAACATCCATTTAACTACGTCAAAGACGTTATAAATATTTTAGGAGGAAAAAAATATGAACAAAGCAATAATTACAGTAGTAGGAAAAGATACCGTGGGGATCATCGCAAAGGTTTGCACATACTTGGCAAACAATAGAATTAATATTTTAGATATTTCCCAAACAATTATCCAAGAATATTTTAATATGATGATGATTGTAGATGTAAGTAACGCAACAAAACCATTTGGTGACGTAGTAGAAGAATTAGGGCAAATTGGTGATGAAATTGGAGTTAAAGTTCGCTGACAAAGAGAAGACATATTTACAAAAATGCATCGTATTTAGGAGGTAGCAACTATGATAAATATATTTGAAGTAAATGAAACCAACAAAATGATAGAACAAGAACAGTTAGATGTTCGTACCATTACATTAGGAATTAGTTTATTAGATTGTGTGGATTCAGATATTAAAAAGGTAAATGAAAATATTTATAATAAAATTACAACAATAGCAAAACATCTTGTTTCTACTGGAAATGAGATTGAAAAAGAGTATG
>CALWGN010000097.1 GCA_944380055.1 uncultured Lachnospiraceae bacterium | reverse complement strand
CCAGGAAATTCCAGCAATTCTCCTTGCATGGCATTTTCTAGTCCGTGGATACGGGCAATCCCATCTGCTACCTGAATTACAGTACCTACATCAGATACTTGAAGCTTTGCAGAATATCTATTAATTTGCTCTTTAATTACAGAACTGATTTCTTCTGGTCTTAAATTCATGAAGCAAATCCACCTTTCTATAAAATTTCTCTTTTACTCTATAAGACACTGCTGTATCAAAAGAAACAGCTTCTTATGAATAACTATTTTGTACTTCTAATACTATACTAATTTGCTAGACCTCTTTATAAAATATCTAGTATTTATTATCTTACATCTATAAAAGTGGTATCTTATACTTGAATATTCATTAATTGCTTTTGTAAATCATATAGACGTTGTTTTACACTACCATCTACTACACGATCACCAATACGAATGACTACTCCACCAATTAAGGAAATATCCTCATGATAGCTGATTTCTAATGTATTATAAGAAGTTGTTTGTAACAGTTTTTGTTCCATTTCCTTCTTTTGCTCATCAGTTAAAGGCATTGGAGAAGTAATTTCTACTACACCAATTCCCTTATATTCTTTTACGCAACCGATGAAATAAGAGAAAATGTTGTGGAAATATTGCTGTCTACCTTTTTCAAGCACAACACAAATTAGTCCCATTAACTGGTCACAAATTTTCCCTTTAAAAACATTGTTTACCACTTCTATCTTTTCTTCCTTTGTAATCTTTGGATGACAAAGGAAACGATTCAACTCTTCATTTTCTAATAAAATGTTATCTACTTGTATTACTTCTTCATAAAGAGTATCTAACACCTGTTTTTCTAATCCGCTTTCAAATAAAGCATCTCCATAGGTTTTTGCAACTACTTTTGCCATGTATTATCACCTATTTCCTTTAGAGTTTCTTCAATTAATGTTTCTTGAATCTGTGGGTTCATATTGGCAGCAACAACTTTTCCTGCCATGATAGAAGCAATAGAAATCATTTCTTTCTTCATGTCATCTAAAGCATTCTTTTTCTCAAGTTCAATTTCTTTTAGCGCACGAGTGCGAATACGATGTGCTTCTTCTTTTGCTTCTGCAATAATTTCTGCTTCTGTCTTCTTTGCACTTTTTCTTGCGTCACTTAAGATAGCCTCTGCTTCTTTATTAATGTTGTTCAATTTTTCACTATACTCAGCTTTGAGTGCTTTTGCGTCTTCGCGGTCTTTTACAGCACTGTCAATATCATTCTTAATCTTATTTTGTCTTTTCTTTAACATATCCCTTGCAGGATTAAAGAACAAATAAGACATTACCAAAAATAGAACGAAAACTGCTACACCAAGTAACACAGCATCATGAATTAACTGAGGATTAAGACCAAAGAGAAACTCATATTCTTTGCTCGTCTCTGTTGCAACAAAAAGAGTTGCTGCTTGTAACAATCTCATCTATTTTTCGCCTCCTTTAATTTCTTACACTTATTTCTAGCCAAAGGGGGGGATTTAAAATTATTCTTAAAACCAACCATCTGACAAACTACTTTCATTAGATTAAAGGCTTAACGAATAATAGAAGAATTGCAACTACTAAACCATAAAGACCAGTTGTTTCTGCTACCGCTTGTCCTAAAAGCATAGTAGAAGTAATGTCACCCTTAGCTCCTGGGTTACGTCCTACTGCACTTGCTGCATAACCTGCTGCGATACCTTGTCCAATCCCTGGTCCAATACCAGCGATAACTGCTAAACCTGCTCCAATTGCTGAACATGCTAAAATTAAATCTTCACCTGTAAACATATTAATTTCCTCCTAAATGTTTGTTCTCTTTTTACTTTTTATTCTTATAATTCGTTTCATTTAAGAAACTACTTATAATGCTGTAACAAATTATACATCCATCTTATCTTGAATGTATGTCATAGTAAGCATACAAAATACATATGTTTGTATTGCTCCTGAAAATAAATCAAAGTATACGTGGAGTGCCGCTGGAACTCCTAATTTGAAGAATATTGGCACCATAGCATACCATAATGCCATAATAACAGTCCCTGACATAATATTACCAAATAAACGTAATGACAAGGATATTGGTGTTGCAAATTCACTAATTACATTCACTGGGAATAAAATAGCAAGCGGTTTAAATAAACCTGTAAAATAAGAGCCTTTTTGAGCCTTAATACCATTGTATTGTATCATTACAAAACTGATTACCCCAAGCATTAATGTAACACCATAATCAGCAGTTGGTGCTCTAAGCCCAAAAATACCAGATATATTGCTTAGTAAAATAAATATAAAAATACATCCAATATAGTTACGGAATTTGTCCGCATTTTTTCCCATACTGCCATTAACAACACCATCTAGTTTTTCTACAACTAGCTCCACAATATTTTGGATTGTCCCTGGAACTTCTGTTGCCTTTGACATACTCCTTTTTGCAATAATAGCAATAATAATAATTGTAGCCATTACAATAAAAATAGATACATGGGTTGTTGTAATCCAAAATTCTTGTCCAAAAAGCTTATAACTAAATAGCCCTTTAATCATAATATCAATATCATTGGCTGCTGTCATGAGATAATTCATCTTTGTCCTCCTTTCTACTAAGTATACATAATATTTTATGAGTAAACGGTCGTATATAAACCGCTACCTTCAATGATAATATGCCAAAAAATACGGCAAGAGTATTCAAATAACGAAAATAGCAAGTAATAATTAGTAGAACTGCTATCGCTGATGTACGAATAATATATGACTTTGTTGCATGATTTTTGGCTCCATGTTCTCCAATATCCATGCTAATTTGTAACGAACGTCTAATGTGGGCAAACATAAAACAGGCTGCCAAACAACCACAACCAAATCCTAGTACAATAGATATCTTAAACCAAGTCCAATACATAGGACCTTTCATAACAATTGTTAAAAGTAACATACCAACTAATGCTATACATATAATTCCAGCTATGACTTCTAGAAAAACTTGACGTGTTTCATCATTTTTCGTCATCTACATCCTCCTTCCAGCCAGCCATTAAATCATACTCTTCCTCTTCTTCTGGCTTCTTTTGGGATTTTAATACTGCTTTTACTAATCCATATGCACTTTTTCCTCCTACAATAACTCCGAAAATAAGAAGTGGTATTGTAGTCTGAATATTAAACTTTTTATCTAACCATATTCCCAAAAATAAAAAGAGAAAAATGGGAAATAGTATCGTAATTGTTAATTGGGTGAACATTGAAAGAGCTCGTACAATATCTTTATTATTTTCCATATTTTCTCCTTTCATTTATTTGGACTATTTTTTAGTATTCGTATTAAATTTAGCTAAATTTTACATTTTTTACAAAAATATAATAATTTTTATGTAATCATATTTATTAACGAAAAATAATATACTATTACATTATATTCAAAAAAAAGAAAAATGTCCAATACCAGATTAAAATTTGTAACTTTTTTATATTTTTTACTTTTTTATTACAATGAAATTGTAATATTTCTTCCACTTGGTTTATACTCAATAACTTCTATCCCAGCCGCTTGGAACATTCTTTTTGATGCTATAACAGCTGGTGTATCCGCATATTTATCACAAGCATATACAACAGTGCGAATACCAGACTGAATAATCGCCTTTGCACACTCATTACACGGAAATAGAGTCACATATATTTTACAGCCGTCTAAGCTTCCACCTCTATAATTAAGAATGGCATTTAGCTCACTATGAGTCGAATAGAAATACTTGTTATCACAGCCTTCTCCCTCTCTTTTCCAAGGAAATTCATCGTCAGAACAGCCAATTGGAAATCCATTATACCCCATAGACAAAATTTTGTTTGTTGGACTAACAATGCAAGCACCAACTTGTGTTCCTGGGTCTTTTGAACGAAGTCCAGAAAGCATTGCTACACCCATAAAATATTCGTCCCAAGATATATAATCTTGTCTTTTAGTTGTCATTTGCTACCGCCTTTCTCCGCTATTTTTTATAACTTTACACCTATAATCAAATATCTATAAACTTATTCTAGTCTTCAATTTGAGCAATACGGTTAATATGTCTTTCATCTCCTGAGAAAGGTGTGTTTAAAAATGTATCTACAATCTTTACTGCTAATCCAGCACCAACAACACGACCACCTAAACATAATACGTTGGCATCATTGTGTTGTCTTGTTGCCTCTGCACAAAAACAATCGGTACATAATGCCGCACGAATTCCTTTTACTTTATTAGCTGCAATAGAAATTCCTATTCCTGTTCCACAAATTAAAATTCCCTTTTCACATTCCTTAGAAACGACAGCATTGGCTACCTTTTTTGCATATACAGGGTAATCTACTGCACTTGTATCGTTGCATCCAAAATCCTTATATTCAATATTATTAGACTCTAAATATTTAATAATTTCTTGTTTTAATTCATATCCACCATGATCACATCCTAATGCTATCATATGGCACCTCCTATATTCTAATATTTTATTTATTATTTTAATATTAATTAAAACTTCTAATGTTTTTACTATCCATTATATATGCTATGCTTTGTATATACTATATTTTTCTATTGCATTGCTATGGTTTGCTATGCATATACTATGCTATGCATATACTATGCTATGCATATGCTATGCTATACAAACTAATCTTAAGTTACACGACAATACTTAATTTTCTCATAAACAAAATTCCCATTATGAAAGCTTTTATATATTATATACTAAAATCAACTTTATTTCTTGTACATTTTTTCCTTATTTCTGCACTAGGTTTTCCTTATAGACATTTATACATGAATGATATTATGCCCTGCAGCCTTCATAAGACGATTTTCAATAGCCTCTTTTAATAATCCTATACTAACATCTTCTGATAAAATCATACTAACATTTTCATTATCAAATTCTCTTAAAATACTATATAAATTATGAGCAATCGCCTTAGAATCTTGCTTGCTTCCAATTACCTTTATGATAGGTGCATACGCTTGCTTTTGTTCTTTCAAATAAAAAAGTTTTGTTTCGGTTGTGCATATAATTCCAACCTTTTGTTTTTCTTCTTGCTTTTCTTTCACCATATCTAAAATTTTATTGGCAACTGCTTTTTCCTTACCAGAAACAATAGTTAACGGTGCTTTTGGAGCATAATGACGATATTTCATACCTGGTGCTTTTGGATGTACCGTTTCACTAACCTTTTTTGTTACTGCAGCATCTACTAGGACTTCACCAACGATTTGCTCTATCATTTGCTTTGTTACAAAACCTGGTCGTAATATCATAGGAGTTTCTCCACTTACGTCAACAATCGTAGACTCTACTCCAATTCCTACATTTCCACCATCAACAATCATATCGATTCGCCCATTCATATCCTCTATGACATGCTGAGCTATTGTAGGACTTGGTCTTCCTGATACGTTGGCACTTGGTGCTGCTATTGGTACATTAGCGCTTGCAATAATTTTTCTTGCACATTCATGGCTTGGAAAACGAATTGCTACTGTATCTAACCCTCCAGTTGTTTCATATGGCACTTTATCTGTTTTAGGAAAAATAAGGGTTAATGGCCCTGGCCAGAAAACATCCATTAATTTTCGTGCTTTTGGATGTATAACAGATACTAATGGCTCCATCATCTCCTCATTACATATATGTACAATAAGGGGATTATCGGATGGTCTTCCTTTGGCTGCATAGATTTTTTCTGCTGCTGTATGGTCAAGTGCATTTCCTCCTAAACCGTAAACAGTTTCTGTTGGAAATGCCACTAAACCTCCTTTTCTTAAAATACTACCAGCCTTTTCGTATACAATATCCCCTTGTTCTTCTTTCATTAATAGGGTATCCATAGCTGATTCCTTTCTATTATTTGTTTTCATATTAGTTTCTATTCTTTATAACTTTACATAATCTTTACATTTTAAGTACGTTCTATATTATACCTAAGCCCCCCTATAAATGCAATATTTTATTAAAAAAGTAGAGATAAAGTCAATTTTTTACAAAAACAATAGGAAAGTGAGCACTTTTCTATATTATAAAAAAAGTATCAAAGAGATATACATATACTGCATATTCTTCGATACTTCTTCCTTATTTATTCACTAAATATTCCATAATTCCACTTCCTACTGCTTTAGCAATGGCTTTTTGATACTCTTCTGTTTGTAATTTACTGGATTCTTCTGGATTACTTAAAAAACCACACTCTGTTATTACAATAGGACAAGACGTATGAATAAGCAAATAATAATCTTTATTTCCTTTAATAGAACGTCTATTTTCATCTCCTATTACTAAATCAAAGCTTTTTTGTATATCTGTAGCTAATTTCTCACCTTCTACAGACGTTTCATAATAAAATACTTGTGGTCCTTTTACATTTTTACTTGTATAGCTGTTTTGATGAATACTTACAACAATATCTGGCTGTACCGTTTCTATTATTTCTATTCTTTTTTTCATATCTGATAGCTTTTTATTGCTGTCACTCTCTTTATACAATGGAGTATCATCCTCTCTTGTTAATATTACTGTAACTCCATTTTCTTCTAATTCTTTCTTTAAATAATTAACAATTGCAAGGTTTATGTCCTTTTCTAATTCTCCATGAATACCTACTTTTCCTGAATCACTTGCCCCATGCCCTGCATCAAGTACAACCACGTAAGAAGAGCTTTCCTCTCTATCTCCCTGAATTGCTACTGATACATCCTCTCCTCTTACATAAAATAATACAAAAGATACACCTAATAAAATTATTGTCATAACCATTTCTAATCGTTTCACATTACACTCCATTTATTATATTATGTTGTAATGCTACTATATGCTAGCACAAGCTAAAATATGGTTTTTATTAAAAATATTCTCCAATTAGCCCCCACACATACTCTTCTTCTAATCCTAGCTTCCATGCAGAAATTCCTGCAATATTAAAGGAGTCGATAATTTCTAGTTTTTCTCTCATAGAAGTTTCTTCTTCTAGCCAAATTTTATAAAATTGATTAGACTCTTCATACTCTGCATAATATTGACCTATTTCTTCATCCCAAATAGGTGTAATATTCTTCTCTTCTAATAACTCTCTACTACTTTTCATTCCTTTTGCTTCGCTTGATAAAGAGAATCTTCTATATTTAGAGTTTTCATCTTCTATAATTTTAGCATTTGGTTCAGATATGTTAGCTGGTGTTTCGCACCATAATCTAGTATAAAAAGGTATTGCATTAATTACCTTATTGTTAGGAACTTCCTCCAATGTATCTTTAATGCCCTTTTCTACGAATGATTTTGATGCAGTTGAACCAGCTTCCAATCCTCCCGCCCAATGCTCATCATAGCCCATAATAATTACATAATCAGCCACAATTCCTTGTTCTTTTCTATCATAATATTGTGTTGAAGTACTTGGAACATAATTATCAACAGAAAGAACTATATTTGCATTCCTACAGGCAACTGATAACTCTCTAATAAACTGTATGTAATGGATGCCTGTATCTGGTTTTATTTTTTCAAAATCAAGATTAATTCCATCAATTCCTAGGCGTTTTGCTTCCTCCATTAAACCATGAATTAAGTTCGTTCTAGCATCTGTACTAGATAATAATTTATGACTATCAATAGATATATTAATATTATCGATCATTGCCCACACTTCAATTCCATTTTCATGTGCCTTTTCAACATACTCTTTGCTACCTCTTGACTCAAAATTTCCCACTTCATCGGTTACTGTAAACCAACTAGGTGAAATAGTATTTAGCACTCCTTTTGTACGTTCTATAATATTATCTAAGTTATTAATTCCTGAATCATTTAAATTTTGTTGCCATGCCATAACAACTGGTTCTTCTCTTGTAATAGATGTATAGTCCCAAGTTGTATATTCACCCTCCATTAACTTAGAAGTGGCTTCCTCTTGCAATCGATTTGTTTTTACATATCCTATAAGACCATTTTCTGTTTGAACCTTGCTCCAACCATCCTCTTCACTTAAAATATAGATATTATCTCCCTTTTCGATTGATTCTACAATAGGGCTTTTAATACTTTTCTCATATCTTACTGCACTATTTTTTTCTACTGATTTTACTACCACATCTTCTTCCCACTGATCCCATATCCATAAATATCCATCGCTTTCCACAGAACGATTCATTGCACTATAAACAGTTACAATAAAATCAACGCATAAATATAGGTCATCTCCTCTTTGTATTAGTATATCATTTGATAGCCTTGTCTCTACTCCAGCTATCGTATAAGTAGTGTCTCCAACAAACACCTGTAAAACTTCTGTTGGAAGCATATAAAATAATGCTTCCCCATCCCAATAAAAACGAGAAGACAAATATTGTTGCACTTCATTTAGTGGTAAATAAGTCATTCCCTCTTCTTTTATCCCTTTTGCTTCTAGTATCTGATCATTTACAACTAAACCAACCTCATCTTCACTTGAACGTTTAAAATATGTATTTAAATCCATTTGCTTTTTACTAGGTATTATTTGATAAATTCCAAACGCTATTCCTATAATACAAATTCCTATAACAGCAACTATTATTATTTTCCATTTTCTTATATCCATTTCTGCTCCTCCAGCATTATATTTTTACAAAACTTTTCTATCTGTTGAATACTATTATTACATCATAAAATATACGAGAAATCAACCTTGTAAATTTCTATTAATAGTTATTTTATTATTTGTAAAATATTATTAATTAAGAAGTAGAAATGGATATTTGTTATTAGAAATCCCCATCAGGCATGATACGTTTTTATTTTTAATAGGAGGATTCCTTTTTACAACTGTCCTTTTAGGGACGATTTTTTATCTTATCAAAACGTAATTCAACTACTTTTCCAGATTTATCTACAATATAATCTCCCATATAGTTTCCTCGTTCCATTACTACACATTCTTTTGCGATTTCATCAATCGGTTGCTTTTTTCCTGAAATAGTAATAAGAACTCCCCTTTGATTATACTCCGATAATTGGTCCATTAAATGCCTACACAGTTCTTTTTCCTCCTGTGTTAAATACACCTGTTTCTCCATAGAACCTCCCTATTTATCTTTTGAATGTTGTAATATAGATATCATTTTCGTACATTCCCAAAAGACTTGAATTTCATTTTGACTTGTGCTTTAGATTGTTTAATGTTTTAATTTTTCGTAACCCGAATAGTTTTAAATCTTCAAAAGCAACAACAGATAAATAACAACACTGCCTAAAAAAATACATTGGCTGTTCCCCGTTATACCAAAATATTTTTTTAAATTGCCCTCTGACTTAAAGCATACAGTACTTGTACCATTAATATATCTACTAAACAGCCTATTTTCTACCGTTTCAACCATTATTCTAGCCACTTTTTATTGCCTCTTGCTATAATCCACTCTTATTGTAGCAATATTTCATTTTAATGCTCTAAGTGTATGTTATTTTGCTTTACATTTACCATTAGTTTCAGTTATACTATAGTTATTCATTTATATATACAACTTTTAGTTTCAATATTAGGTTGTATGAAAGCGTTAGCCAATAGAAAGGAGCGTGAACTTATGCGTCTAGAACGAGTTAACGAAAATCAAATAAAATGTACATTAAATCCCGAAGATTTTTTAGAGAGACAACTTAATCTTCGTGAATTGACATACGGAAGCGAAAAGGCGACCACCCTTTTTCGTGAAATGTTGCAACAGGCTGAGCAAGAGTTAAACTTTTTTACTGATGATTCTCCTCTTATGATAGAAGCTATTCCTCTATCTTCTGATAGTGCTTTACTTATTATTACTAAAATGGAGGACCCTGAAGAATTAGATACTCGATTTGCTAAATTTGCACCAAATCAATTTGAAACTCTTGACTCATCAGAAGATGATTTCTTTTCAAAAGAGGAATTAAAAAGAGCGGATGAAATTCTTTCTATGTTCCAAAAGGTACAGGAAGAATTATTACATTCATCTATGAAAAATAAAACAGATTTGGAAGAGCCACAAAAAGACTTAGTTCGCATATATTCATTTTCACCATTTGATGCTATTTTTCCAATTGCATACAAACTAAATCCAATTTATCATGGTGAAAATGCTATTTATAAAGATACAAATAACAATTACTATCTTGTTTTACATAAATCCCATCATACACCTGATGAGTTTAACCGAGTTTGCAACATATTATCTGAGTATGCCAATAATATAAAAGTAGTTCCTGGTCTAGAAGCCTACTATAAGGAACATTTAGAATGTATTATTGCCAATAATGCAATTGATATTTGCGCTTCATTATAATAAAGGGTGCTATTACAAAATTGCTATAGCAAGTGTCACAAAGAAATTATAAAAACAGAAAAAACCGCCTTAAAACAGTTTTGACAACCGAATTAAGGCGGATTTTTTATTCACTATTTTTCTTTAAGGATATTTTACAACACCCCTTGATTTAATGCTCATAACAAAGCAATTTCTTAATCCATTGGACGGCGTTCCATATTTCCGAATTTAGAATAATTTGGAAGCCATGCAAGTTCTACTGTTCCAATTGGGCCATTACGTTGCTTTGCAATAATAATTTCTGCAATATTTTTTGCTTCACTATCTTTATTGTAATATTCATCACGATAAATAAACATTACTACGTCTGCATCTTGCTCAATAGCACCTGACTCACGAAGGTCAGATAACATTGGTCTATGATCTTGTCTTGTTTCACAAGCACGGCTAAGCTGTGACAGTGCAATTACAGGTACACTTAATTCTCTTGCTAGCGCTTTTAAAGAACGGGAAATTTCAGAAATTTCTTGTTCACGGCTTTTTGAAGCTGCTTTTGAACCACTTCCTGACATTAATTGAAGGTAGTCGATAATAACTACTTTTAAATCATGCTCTAGCTTAAACTTTCTACACTTAGAGCGAAGCTCTCCAATGGATATCCCTGGTGTATCATCAATAATTAGTTTAGAATTTGCAATAATACCAGAACTTTCTACTACTTGATCCCAATCAGATTCTGATAAATTTCCTGTTCTAAGTGTTTGTCCATCCACTCTTGACTCCATAGATAACATACGATTTACTAACTGCTCTTTGGACATTTCCAAACTAAAAATAGCTGTTGTATTGTTTTGACGAATTGCCATATTTTGAGCTAAATTTAGTACAAAAGCAGTTTTACCCATAGATGGTCTTGCCGCTAACAATACTAAGTCTGATGGCTGCATTCCACTAGTTCTATAATCTAAATCTGTAAAGCCTGTGGAAATTCCTGTTACTGTATTTTTTTGCTTTGCTGCCTGCTCAATTTTATTTACTACATTTACTACAACATCTCGAATGGGTACATAATCTCCTGAAGTACGTCTTTGCAGCAAATTAAAAATCTTCTTCTCTGTATCCTCCATAATAGTTTCTACTTTTTCTTTTCCTAAATAGCAAGCATTGGCTATTTCTTCATTTACTTTAATAATTTTTCTAAGCAATGCTTTCTCATACACAATTTCTGCATAATATCGAATATTGGCAGACGTTGGTACTGCGTTTAATAAGTCTCTTAAAAAGTCTACTCCTATTATTTCTGGTGGCACATCTTTTGCTTTCAAACGATCTTGTACCGTTACTAAATCTGTTGGTTTTCCTTCATTATATAACTCTACAATTGTTTGAAACATTAAACCATATTGGCTTTGATAAAAATCTTCCGCAGAAATCATTTCCGAGGCAACGACAATGGCATCTTTTTCTAATAACATAGAACCAATGACTGACTGCTCCGCTTCTGGGCTATGTGGCAGAACACGTTTAATTAAAGCCTCTTCCATTTTATTCTCTCCTTACTATTTACTAACCACTGTATTTTTTCAGATAATGTAAAACCGAAGGCTCTTCTAATATGAACCTTATATATTTCTACGCTTCTTCTACTTTTACAGTTAACTTAGCAGTTACTTCCTTATGAACCTTTACTGGTACAATATGTGTACCTAATGTTTTAATAGCTTCTTCTAAATGCATTTTTTTCTTATCTAATTCAAAACCTAATTGAGCCTTTGTAGCTGCTGCGATTTCTTTTGTTGAAATAGAACCAAAAATTCTTCCTCCTTCCCCACATTTAATTTTTACAACTACTGGCTTTTCTGCAATCTTTTCTGCAAATGCTTTAGCTTCTTCTAATTTTTGTAATGCTACTTTTTCTTCATTTGCTTTTTGTAACTTTAAGTCATTTAAATTCTTTGCAGTAGCCTCTACCCCTAACTTCTTTGGTAAAATAAAATTTCTTGCATATCCATCATTTACCTTTACTTTTTGTCCTTTTTTTCCTAATGATTTTACATCTTCTAATAGAATAATTTCCATAGTATATTCTTCCTTTCTATATACAATCTATATTTCTTTTTGCTCTATCATGGAAGCAATTGTATCTTTTAATCGCATTACTACTTCCTCCATTGTTGCATCTGCAATTTGCGCCCCTGCAATACTTAAATGTCCACCACCACCTAAACGTTCCATAATAATTTGAACGTTTACTTCATCAATAGACCTTGCACTAATATATATTTTATCATTATATTCTGTTAATACAAAAGATGCTTTTACACCTTTTATATTTAATAACTCATTGGCCGCTTGAGCACCAACAACTGTTGGACTTTCTGATGTATCTGCTGGACAAATACTAATAGCATATTCTCCTTTAAAAACTTCCGCATCTCTAACAGCCATAGCTTTTGCCTTATAATCGCACATATCTTCACGAAACATTTTTCTTACTCTCGTTACATCTGCCCCATTTCTTCTTAAAAAAGCGGCTGCTTCAAAGGTCCTTACTCCTGTTTTATTCATGAAGTTATTCGTATCAACTACTACTCCTGAATACAAGGCATCTGCTTCTAGTGGACGAATTCGAACTCCTTCACCATAATACTGTAAAATTTCTGCAACCATTTCACAAGTAGAAGATGCGTAAGGTTCTACATAAGATAAAATAGCATTATCAATTACATCTTTTCCTTGACGATGATGGTCAAATACAACAATATTTTTTGCTTCCTGTAATAACTCTGGACATTCTGTATAACTTGGTCTATTAGTATCTACTACTACAAGCAATGTATTCTCATCTAGCTTATCTAATGCGTATTCACTATTTACAAACATATCCGATTCATATTCACTATTGGCACGAAATCGGTCTAATAAAGGAATTACACTGCTTGCAACATTGCTAATTACAATATGTGCCTTTTTCCCTGACGTTTTTGCTGCAAGAAAAACTCCTATGGCTGCACCAATACAATCTACATCACTAATACGATGTCCCATAATAATCACTCGTTCACTATTTGTAATCAACTCTCTTAACGCATGAGCCTTTACTCTTGCCTTTACTCTTGTATTTTTTTCATGACTTTGTGTCTTACCACCGTAATAAGTAATATTTTCACCGTCTTTTAATACGGCTTGGTCACCACCACGCCCTAATGCCATATCAATAGCAGCCCTTGCAAACTCATAATTTTGGGCATAGGAATTTCCATGGGCTCCCAATCCAATACTTAATGTTACAGACATATCATTTCCAATATTAACCGTTTTTACCTCTTCTAATAAAGAAAACCTCTCCTGCTGCATTTTAACAAGAGATTTTTGCTTTAATGCAACAAAGTATTTATCTTTTTCTATTTTCCTTAATATTCCATCATAATGGGTAATATATTTATTGATTTTTCGGTCTATTAAAGCTACTAATAGAGAGCGCCTTACTTCTTCAATACTATCTAGGGCTTCATCATAATTATCTAAGTTAATAAGACCTGCAACAAATTGCTCTTCTTCTATTTGACGAACATATGTAAGCATTTCTGTTTCATCAAATAAATATACTGCATAAATACCAACTGCCTTTGTAATATCTCCCTCTTCTGATAAATTTTCCACTGCTTGATTTATCTCTGTAAGAAGCATTTTTTTTATGACAATTTTATACTTTTTATCTCCTAATGTAGAATGAAGTTCTTTCTCCTCATCTTTCTTTGGCATTGCTTTTTCTGTTATTTCGCCAAACATAGTCTTAATATTTTTATAATTTTTCCCTTCTGTTTGTTCAATAATGCGAAATGCTTGGTTCATCCAAAGTATCTTTCCATTTTTCTCTACAATTGCATAGGGAATGCTAAGCTCTTTTAATAATTGTTTTTGTATTTGTGCATAGTCGCTCCCAAAGGAAATTAAGTCATTTAAAATTTTTCCATGGCTATAATGATATATTATGATAGCAATAATAACTTCTAACAAAACAAATACTGTTACAACTAATGCAACATTCACATTAATAAAGAACAGTATAATATTCATAATAAGCAAAATTATAGACATCAAAATCGGCCATTTCAGGTACATATTCAGATTCCCTTTTAATTCTACTTTTCGTTTCATACCAATTCTCCTATTATCTAAATTTTCCACAACCATACTATTGCGTCCATTATACCATTTTTCTATATTTGTTACAAGTATACTTATTGTTAGCTACTATTCTATTACTCCTATAAAAAACACTAGGTTATTTCCCTAGTGTTTTTATTATTGTCTATCTAATAACCTTTGGAATTCATGCAATGGCATTGGGTAATAATAATAGAAACCTTGTACAATTCTACAATCAGTTGTCTTTAGAAAATCAATATATTCTTTGTCTTCTACACCTTCTGCCACTACATCTACATCCAATGCCTTTCCAATTTCAATAATATTAGAAATTACTTTCTTTCTTTGCTCAGTGATTTCATCCTTAAAAAAGATTCTATCTAGTTTAATTGTGTTAATATATCCTTTTAATAATACAGAAAATGACGCATTTCCAGCACCAAAATCATCTAATGAACAACGAAAACCTTCCTCATTGAACGATTTTATAACATCCTGTACCATTCCTTCATCTTTAAATTGAATATCTTCTAAAAATTCGAATTCTATATATTCTTTTGGAACTCCTATTTTTTCTGCACTAAGTATATATTCTTTTTTAAAATCACTAGTAGCAATTGTTATATTAGGAATATTAAAACTCATAGGAACTCTTTTCTCTCCCTTTTCTATTCCTTCTTTTAAATAACGACACACTTTTTCAAAATTATATAAATCAAGAGAATATATTTCCCCTAATTCATTTAAAACAGAAAAACAGTCATACAAAGAAACGCCACCACTACCTGGCCAACGAAGCAGCACCTCTCCTCCCACTATTTGTTCTGTATGAATATCTACTTTTGGCTGAACGTAAATAACAAATTCATCATTTCTTCTTGCTTGGGTTACCCTATGCATAAGTTCTTGTCTATTTAAGTATTGTTTAAATTTTTCTTCTGTATATATTTCAAAGCTATAACTTCTCCTCTTTAATTCTGGACAATTTTTGCGAACAACACTTGTCTTTACAATTAATGCCTTATAGTTATCTCCACAATCATAAGGCATTACAATTCCAAAAGAAGTAAAAATATTTTCATTAATATTTTCCTTTTTATTGAAAAATATGGCATCGGTTAAATCAAGTAAAAACTGTGAAACTACATATTCATCTTCATTTACTTCTGGACTTAAACAGTGAGGACAGTATACAAAAAAATGATAGGTATCTCCATCACGCTTACGTATATATCCTCTATTCTCCAAAAATTTCTCTAAAATTTTATCAACATAGTCTAGTATTTTATCTCCATAAGAACGCCCAAACTTGGCATTAAAATACTGAAAATTTTTAATGTTCATCTCTACAAAAGCATAACTACGTCTTTCTTTTGGAGTAAAATGATAAAAAATTTCCTCCAATGTCATCTCCTCTGGATACTCTCGATATTCTAGTCCTATCACAGGCATATCAGACATACAACTTAAAACCTCATTTCTAAATTTATTTACTAACTACATCGCTTTTTCACATTGACAAAACTTTATACATTTATATAGTCTCTTATACCTCTTTAACTATAAATGAATTTTTATTATTCTATTATAAACTTCATTCATAATCTTATCACATTCACCAAATACTTTTCGCTTGGCTTATTGTGATTAGTATATCATATGTTGCATTACGCGTTCAAGTACATACTAATTTATTAACTAGAACCAATTGGACAAGCCCCTCAAACTTCCGAAGATTTTTATGATATGGGAAAGTAAGAAATTCCTATATTATAAAAAACCACCTTGCTGTATATATATTATACAACAAAGTGGTTTTTTTATTAGTCTAATGTATAAGGCATTAAAGCAACGTGTCTTGCTCTCTTAATAGCTACTGTAAGAGCTCTTTGATGCTTTGCACAGTTACCTGTAATTCTTCTTGGAAGAATTTTACCTCTTTCAGATACATATCTCTTTAACTTGTTTACGTCCTTGTAATCAACAACGCCGTTCTTTTCACCACAGAATACGCAAACTTTCTTTCTTCTACGTCCGCCTCTTCTCTTCATTGGAGAATCTGCTTTGTCATTCTTGTTAAATGCCATGATTTTGTGCCTCCTTCTTAAAATTTTTAATATATATTAGTTACAAACCGCTCTTGTAACACTATCTGTTCCTAGTTAAATGGTAAACCTTCGTCTTCCACTCCATCTGGAATATTCATAAACCCGCCACTAATCGCACTACTTGGCTCTGGACGTGCAGGTGCTTGGGAAAATCCATCAAAGCTACTAGCATTGTTTGATGCTGCCGCTTTGCTTTCCGCAAATTCTTGGTCTTCTACAATTACATCTGTTGTATAAACCTTTTGTCCATCTTTATTTGTATAACTACCAGTCTGAATACGTCCAGTTACTACCATCTTTGTTCCTTGATGTAAGTACTTTTCCGCAAATTCAGCCGCTCTATCAAATGCTACACATGGAATAAAATCTGCTGTTGCTTCACCATTGTTACCACCACGACCTCTACGGTCTACAGCTAATGTATATCTAGCAACTGCCATTTGACGTTCTCCTTGTGTGTAACGAATTTCTGGCTCTCTAGTAAGTCTACCCATTAAAATTACTTTATTCATACAAATCTATCTCGCTTTCTTAATACTTTTACAGGGAACTCATTGGTACTGCAAAAGCAAACTAGAAAGTTTGTCCAATTACGCGTCTAATCTTACGCAAAGGTAACGAATAACTGGTTCCATAATTCTGATTTGCTTTTCAACTTCATTAGGGCAGTTAGAGTCGCTTTCAAATTGAACGAAGTAGTAAAAACCTTCTCTCATCTTTTGAATTTCGTAAGCTAATCTCTTCTTACCCCAATCGTCTACGTTAGTAACTGTACCGCCAAAACGAGCGATATGTTCTCCAACCTTCGCAATTACAGCAGCTCTTTCTTCATCTTCAAGCTTTGTACTAACTATTACTGTTAATTCATATTTGTTCATCGTCTTTATACCTCCTTTTGGTCTCTGGCCCTCTTTTATAAGAGAGCAAGGAAAATGATATCTTTTATCACAAGTCTTTATTATAGTTGATATATGTATATTTTGCAAGCATTTTTATTAATTTTTTTACTTAAATTTATTATAGTAATAACGCTAACGTACCACCTACAATAAATAGTAATCCAATAAAAGATTTTTTTGTTAATTTTTCTTTTAATATTACATAAGAGAATAAAATAGTTACTAAAATACTTAATTTATCAATAGGAACTACTACACTAGCTGGTCCTGTTTGAAGAGCGTGATAATAACAAAGCCATGACGCCCCTGTGGATACTCCTGATAACACTAAGAATATCCCACTTTTTTTGTCCATTTTTTTCACTTCATTTTGCTTTTTCGTAACAAATACAACAACCCACGCCATAATTAATACAACTATTGTACGAATAGCAGTTCCAAGTGTTGCATCTACTTGTTCAATTCCTACTTTTCCAAGTATTGATGTTAAACTAGCAAAAACGGCAGATAATAAAGCATAAATAATCCAACTCTTCCTTATTCCCTTTTCTTCTATTCCCTGCTTTTTTTCTATCATAAAGTAAGTTCCTATGCTAATAAATATAATAGCAACTACTTTTATAACTGTGATATCTTCTCCTAAAAATAAAATGGCAAGTATCATTGTCAAAACTGTACTAGATTTATCAATAGGTGTTACTTTATTTACATTTCCAAGTTGCAAGGCTTTAAAATAGCAAAGCCATGATGCCCCTGTTGCAAGGCCAGATAATATAAGAAATATTATATTTTTTCCATTTAATGCACTCTCTGTTATGGGAACTTTTGTAACAAATACCATAATCCAAGAGAACAGTAGCACAATAATTGTACGGAAAGCTGTCGCTACATTAGAGTCAGTATCTTTCATGCCACACTTTGCTAAAACAGCTGTAATTCCTGCAAATAAGGCAGAACCAAAAGCAAATATAATCCACATAGTCATTCTCCATTTCTATTTTACTACTTTTTCTTAATTATATAGTTCTCATCGCCTTATTATAATTGTTACCCTATCTTTTAACAATAGTTATTTCACACACATAATACACTTATTTTTTATACGCTATTTACTTGCTAAAATAGTTTCTATTTTTTCTAACTCTTCTTTGCTTAGCTCTGGTTGATTTACAATGGCTACATTATCTTCTAATTGGGATGGACGACTTGCTCCAACTAACACAGTGGTCACTCTATCCTTTCTAAGTACCCATGTAAGTGCCATTTGGGCTAATGTTTGCCCTCTTTCTACTGCAATCTCATTTAATGCTGCAATTTTTTCTAATTTTTCTTCTGTAATATCAGATTCTTTTAGGAAATAATTTTTTGTTGCTCTAGAGTCTGCTGGGATTCCTTTTAAATATTTATCTGTTAACATACCTTGTGCTAATGGTGAAAAACAAATAGTTCCAACACCTTCTTCTTCTACTAAATCTAATAATCCATCTTCAATCCAGCGGTCAAACATATTATAACGTGGTTGATGAATTAAACAAGGAGTCTTATTTTCTCTTAATAGTTCAAATGCCTTTTTTGCTTGTTCTGGACGATAATTAGAAAGTCCAATATATAACGCCTTTCCTTGTCTTACCAAATGAGAAAGTGCCTCACAAGTTTCTTCTATTGGCGTATTTGGATCTGGTCTGTGATGGTAAAAAATATCTACATAATCAAGTCCCATTCTTTTTAAACTTTGATCCAAACTAGCAACTAAATATTTTCTAGAACCCCAATCTCCATAAGGCCCCGGCCACATTGTATAACCCGCCTTTGTAGAAATAATCATTTCGTCGCGGTATCCACAAAAATCACTTTTTAAAATAGTGCCAAAATTTTTTTCTGCACTTCCTGGCTCTGGTCCATAATTATTTGCCAAATCAAAATGTGTAATCCCTAAATCAAAGGCTTTTCTTAATATCTCTCTTTGATTTTCTATTGGGTTTACACTACCAAAATTTTGCCATAAACCTAATGCTACACGTGGAAGCATTACCCCACTTTTCCCACATCTTTTGTACTTCATTTGTTGATAACGATTACTTGCTGGTTGATACATGACTTCTTCTCCTTTTCTTTTATTTTATTTTTTTCTTTCCAATTTCTACGTTCCAAACGAAAAAGCTAAAACCATTAGAAATTACAAAGAAATTTTAATAGAATTATCACTGTGCATAAAAGCATATTATTTTTTCTATTACTTCTATCATATAACCTTGGATAAGGCTAAAGTCAAGCATTTTACACAATTTATTTTTTGTGCGAATAATATTCCTATATAAAATGCTTTAAATTTTACCATAGTGCTTTGTCAAATAATAATATATTTCCATTTTAATTTTACATTTCTAATTTTCTTTGCATTATATATCCTATTTTTAAAGTTATTCTTAGAAAAAATACAAAAAATATTAAAAAAATATATAATTTTGAAAAATTCATTTGACAAATGAGAATGATTATCATATAATACAGTTTGGTTAGTTAATGATAACTAACCAAATGACAAACAACTAATTTTGAAAGGATATATTCAATGAGTATACAACAAAAGTTTTCAATTTCTTGGTTTCGCATTACATTAGTTTTGCTGCTAATCATTTTTTCTTTTTTGTCTCTTTCTATTGGAGTACAAAGTTTTAGCTTTATTGGATTGTTAACTGGAAATTCTAATGATAGCTTTATTGCTTTTGTAAGTCGTATCCCTCGTACATTAAGTATTATTATTACTGGGGCAGGACTTAGTATGGCAGGACTTATTATGCAAACCATTACCAATAATAAGTTTGTTTCTCCTGCTACTGCCGGAACAATGGAATGGTGTCGATTAGGTGTTGCTATTTCCATTCTTTTTGCTGCTGGAAGAAATACAATGTCAAAGGTAATATTAGCATTTGCCATATCTTTATTCGGAACATTTTTATTTATGTCTTTGTTACAAAAAATTAAATTTAAAAATGCATTTATTGTTCCTTTGGTAGGTATGATGATGGGAAATGTAGTAAGTGCTATTACAACGTTTCTTGCTTATAAATACGATATTATTCAAAATATCTCTTCTTGGTTACAAGGAAATTTTTCTTTAATTGTAAAAGGAAATTATGAAATTTTATATCTTGGAATTCCT
>CALWGN010000096.1 GCA_944380055.1 uncultured Lachnospiraceae bacterium | reverse complement strand
CCTGTGGCTCATAAAAAATTTCTTTGTATTTTTCCATTTGCTCATCTGTCAATGAAGTAAGGTTTCCTTCTTCATCACTTCCACAAATATAGAAGTTGCCAACAATTATGTCATCATAAAATCTCCTGTTGCCTTCCAATCCAATTAATTTTCCTTCATCATTTAAAAGGATACAAGTATCTTCTTCTAAATCAATAATATCAATTAATCCTCCCACAGCCTCCTGCATAGCTTCAAGTGAATTTTCTAATATAAACTCTTTTGGGTACTCATGTGGCTTTACCTCTAAAACTCTGATTTCTTTTTCTCTCATACAAAATTCTCCTTTCTTATTAATGGCAATAAAAAAAGCAGTACATTTTTATTTGTACTGCAATAAAATAAATTTTAGTTACTCATCCCCCCTTTATAGTACGAGTATATAAAAATGACTTATATTAAGTTTTTATTTTATAAAACACAACATAATCACTTATTATGATTATAATTGTTGTTTTTTATCATAATTTGCGAAATATTTTTTTAAAAAACACGCATAAAATGAATTTGTTAAATTTTGACATATATTTTAAGGTACAAAAAAAGCGATGTGAATTTAAAATCACATCGCTGGAAATCGATTTTTTACCTAATTTTTGCCATGTCATCTATGAAAATCGAATTTTTTTAAGCCTAAAAATCCTTCAAAAAAACCTCTGAAAACGTTGATTTCTCGGGCTTTTTTGACTATGTCATCATGTTTGACTACTCATCCCAATTTCTAATATATTGTATCTCATTTATATGTATTCTATAAAACCCCTATTTAAAAGCATTTTTAGACCACTATTTTTAATAATTTTACGGCTATAAAAATTTTTAGTACGATTTTAGTACGGTCTTTTTACTCTTCTACAAGTTCAAATCTATATTCTTGTGTGGCATTAGAATATTTTTCTTTATATACTTTAGAAGCAAACATATCAAGAGGTCGTATATACATTTTTTGGTCACCATATAAAGGTTTATATACAACGTATTCCTCTCCTGTTTCGCTGTGTGTTGCTATTTCTATAACTTCATACATTTTATTTTTAAAATGTCTGTATTTTCTCCCTGCTATAATTTCACGCATTTATATTTTCTCCTTTTTTATTAATTATATAATATAGGAATAAATAAAAAAAGAGGTGCTCTATCACCTCCTAATATGTATTTTATTATAATATAAATTAACTATGGTTCCATATATTCTTTAACTGCTTTTCGAGCTAAATACAATCTTTGACTTTTATTCAAAAGAATAACATCAGAGCTACTATGTATTTCCGAATGATACTTACTTCTTTTAGATGGACAATACTTCACTACTGCATTAGTTTCATTGCAATCTTTAACTTTTACAGATACTATACAACCAGTAAATGTTTCTTTCATTGCTTCAACCACTTCACTTGATTGTCTATTATTCCCACGTTCAACAGATAGTCCTTTTTTATCAGCAAAAGCTGCTGAAGACAAACTCCCATCTGTTTTCCAATACATATTTGATTTAGATGGTGGGTATACAGCTCTATATAGTTTTTCATCTTCATTAAATGTATTATCCATAAAATTCTTTTACCACCTTATTTATTGTTTCTAAATCTGATTTAATGGTGTAAAACTTTTCATCACCATTACTTTTTACTAAAAATATTTCTGCATCTATATATTCACCAATTTCAATTTCCAAATGACTACCATCTATTTTATCATATTCCAATTGTAATGTATCACAAGCAGTAGGAAATATCTCAGGTTGAATATCTAAATATGAAACTAAATATTTTACTTTTCTAATTAAGTTTTCAGAAAAAGCTGCTGCATCATTATTATTCCAATTATCTTGTAATTCTGCAATTTTATCTAATTTATTTAAATTATATACCTTTTCTTCATTAATCACAATATTATCTACCTTTTCTACACTATCATTACTATTAGTATATGAAGGTAAATTATAAAATATACAATTATTATTTGTATTTGATTTATAAATATCAGCTTGTCCATTTTCTTTTATTATATTTTCTTCTATAACTACATCATTCTTAAGTGTCACAGTTTGATTTCCTGTAATTAAAATAGATACCATAATCATAGTACCAACAACTGTACTTGGTTTTTTTATATTTTCTATAATATTTATATTTGATGATGTTTTAGAAATTATCATAATTAATCACCCGCCTTAATTACAGCGATTTTATACTCCCCTATTTTATTGTTATTTATATATACCTTAGTAGTATGAACTCCTTCTTCTCTAAGAACTAAATTTCTAATATCTAAATTAAATTGTATAGCACTTAGTCCTTTTTTCATTCTTTGCATCTGTTCATCTTTATTAGTATTAAATTTAATTTCACCAGTATCATGTATGATATTACCTGATGGTGAAATAAAACAAATTCTTAAACTATTTTCTTTTGATACATCAAACTCCATAATATTACATGCAATAGCAAAAGAATAGTTACTCGGTAAGGCAATAGGTATTAAAGCCTGCAACGGTCTAACAATCTGTGCTGCTGGTCCTTGTGGTGTTATTTCTGTTTGAATACTATCACAATATATAAATGATGAAATATATGCCATTTTTATCACCCTTTCATATTCTCTTTTCCTCTTTTGTGTAATTATATATCTATTTTCTATTTTTTTCAATATATTATATAACCTATTAATAATAATATCCTATATCAAGTCTAAAAAAGTCCCAACTTTTAATCAATAAAAAAAGAGGTGCTTTCGCACCCCTAAATTGCAAACTTAATCCATTATCACAATCATTCTAACCATATCATAACTTAAATCAAGCTTATTCACATCAGCAAACTTACCTTTATCAATAAGTTTCTGAACTGCACTTTTTGCCCAGCTTGGCACTTCATCTATTGTATTGTATCTTTTCTCCATATCCATATCCTTTCTAACCTCTATTCCGAAGTATCTTAAAACTCCATCTCCTATGGCTTTTGCGAAATCATCTTGTTTTTCTAACAAAATAGCTCTATCCCCTGCATTTGAAATAAATCCAGTTTCCACAAGAACTGCCGTCATTTTAGTTTCCCTTAAAACTGCTAAATCCGGTCTTTCTTTAACTCCTCTAT
>CALWGN010000095.1 GCA_944380055.1 uncultured Lachnospiraceae bacterium | reverse complement strand
GATCAACTAAAGATTTATAATCGAAAATACAACCGATTTCCTATGAGACCTTTAGGGTGGAAGTCTCCCAAAGAGACTCTACTTAATTTTTTAAATAAAAATGTAACATATGTTTGACAAACCTACATAGCTATTTAAATAAGTAGCACTAATATATTATTATTACTTTATAGTAGCAACGCCATTTTTAATAGTGAACTCTTTATTATTGCTCTTTTTAATTCCACTAAATTTCCAATTAATAGTACCTCTTTCCACATAATACCAATTTTCCCCCTTACTAACTACTCCAGTATAGTCCCAGCGAACAGCCCCATTTTCTACATAATACCATGTACCAGCCTTATATCCTGTCCACTTTTCCTCTTCTACTAGTCCAAAAGAATCAATAAGAGCTTCTATAACCTGCTCTGCAATTTTGTTGCTATTCTCTAGGTACCAGTTTACATCATCTTTATTTGAAATAAAACATGTTTCTAAAAGTCCATGTGGTACTCCTTGTCGAATAGAGTTATTTTGCACTAACAATCCTTTTTCCCACTGTCTATTAGCCTTTACTACTCCATCCCATGCTTTTTTACTACCAAGATTATATAATCTTTGAAGAATATTGTTTTCTACACTCCATCCATTTTCATTTTTATGTATATAAAACATACTACCTCGCGATGTACTCTTTGATGATGCATTAAAATGAACTTCTAAACAATAATTATTACCTGAAAAAAGCGGAATGTTACCTGCTCTTATTTGCTTAACAGCATTTTTATCCATATCATATACTATTGTGCTAATTCCCTTACTCATAGCTACTGTTTCAATCCTCTTAACTAGATCTCTTGTCAAATCAGATTCCCAATATCCATTTCCAACAGCTCCACTATCACCTTGTCCATGACCTGCTATTAGCATTAATCTAAAATTTTTTTTCTTCATATCTCGAACTAATCCTGTATATTGAGGTCTAAATTTACCTTCTTGCACATAAAGCCATGTATTATCTTTTTCTATTAATCCTGTGTACTTCCAATTAACTGCTCCATTCTCTACATAATACCAATCATTCTCTTTTCTTACTAATTCTGTATATTGAGGTTTAAATTGACCCATTTCTACATAAAACCAATTTTCTTCTTTTTTTACTAAACCTGTATATTTGGGTTTAAATACTCCATTTTCTACGTAATACCAGTCATCCCCTTTCCTTACTAAACCTGTATATCCTATGTCTATTTTTCCATTTCTAAAATAATACCATACTCCATCTACTTGCTGTAATCCATATAATATATTTGTATTATTTTTACTTTCTATGATCATTTCTTCATTTTGTTTTGTTATATTGTATTCATTAAAAACTTCTTTCTGAACAATAGGTATTTTCACACTCTCTTCTATATTTTTAGCTACTGCTGATGTATTTGGTAATAATACCCCTATACACACTCCTAATAAAAAAAGTTTATTCCACATTCTTTTGTTAATCACTACTATATCCTCCAACTTCTATAACATTTCCTATAGCCATGTATATCAAACTAATTTTTAATTCAATTATACGTTACCAGTATTAATCTTTCAATCTTTTTCTCTTTGAAAACCTATATTTATATAATATTATAATACATATATTACAACTTAAAAATAAAAACGAGGATAGTCTCACTTTCTGTTCTGATTTAATGACCACAAGAAAAAAGGAACATCCTCGTATGAATTGTATAATGTAGGATAAGGACTAAAATCTAAAACTTATTAAATCTGTTGGACAGCATTGAATTGCAACAGCTTCTTATTATATCCCTTATCAATACCCTCATAGGAAAGATAATGAATATTTTTACACTATATATAAATTTTATTTTTTTGAGAACTTTTGTAAGCAACTAAAGATCATAACCAAAATTATAATAAAGTTTTTATGAAACCATTAGAACGAAAGTTGCATAAAGCCCCTACTTCATTTCTTTATAACTGCATAGTATATGTCTATCCCGTATATACTTTAAAAACATCCCGTATATCATAAATCACACAACTATGTTATTTTTCTTTTTAATATTTCAAATTGTTCATCTGATAAATCCGTAGGATTGGAAACTACAACCCTAATTCTAATTTTAGTATTATAAAATCTTTCAATTGTAGGAATTCTTGATAAATATGCTTCTAAGGCTTGCATTTCTTGTACTAGATAACTATTCTTTTCATTAAACCATCTACACAAAAAATTACATTTTGAAGAATTACAACTAGAGTTACTATCTATCATTTGTATTTCAAATCCATCCTTACATATACTATCCTCCACAATTTTAGCATATTTACACCCATAAGGTTCTAGTTTTGAAAATTGGGATAATTTTATATAAATTGATAATGTTACTAATTCTTCAATACTTCCAGGAGACAATTTTTTTTTCGAAGAATCACCAATAATATCTCTGTATTCAGTAGTTAATTCATATCTTTCTGTTAATAAATGTGACACCCAATGAAATGCTGATATAGGGGACATATTATCAATATTATGATTTAATATTAGTTTTGAAACTCTGTGCTGACTCATATCCAATAAATCTGCAAATCTCAAAAGAATTTTATTAAATTTATGGCTAATAAGCCTCTTTTTTGCATCACTCTTTAAGAAATATATATCTTTTGTATCCATCATATGGCTTTCTGCTATTTCTGCAATATTTTCTCTCACACTATGTTCTAAAAACTTCAAATCACTTCTTTTGCGTATTTCTTCTGCACTTTCTTGCGCATGTCTTGAGCGAATTTTATTCTCAAAAAACCCATCTACTTCTTTATATGTCTCAACAATCGCACTTCTTATCTCTTCTACACTATGAGATTTAAGCCATTTTTCCTCTAGCTTCGTCACTATTTTATTAGAACTATCTGTATCTAACAGAAAATCATTTGATGATGCTATTCTAACCATAGAAATATCATGGAGATAACATGCATTAAAAAGAAGATAATAGTCATAGTTAGTAATTCTAAAGTAACTAAATGTCTTCATAATTTTAATAATATTTTTAACTAAATCAACTGCATGCTCTTGATTATGTAATGTATAGAAATACAAGTGTTTTGCTCCATTTTTCCATACATCACAAGTATATTTGTGAATCATAATAAGATCATCTATATATTCTGGTAGTTTAACATACCTTTTATATGCATCAAGCACTTCAAATATTGTATAATCTATATTTTGAGAATTATCTGTCGATGTCAGTTCTATCGCCCATCTCAAAAATTGTTGAATATCACAATTGGGATTTCTCAGAAATACTAATAATCTTAATTCTCCATATGTAATCCCCTTCTTATCATATGAACCTAATACTACATTTTCTGACAAATTTACTTTAAATATCCGAGAATATACAGCATTCAAAAACATTCTTTTAAGTCTGCTAGAATTTAAATCAACAATCTTACATATATTGACAAACCAATTTGAACAAATATCATAACTACTTAATATATCATCTTCTAAGCTCATTAATCTAGCATAAGTAAATTCTTTTCTTAAAGCTTTACTATTTAAATTGGCATATTGAATCATCTTCTTATTTATTTGTTTATTAAGTGTAGCATAATAATCAGGAATATTATCTATTTCAATCCCTTTTAAATAGTCTTTGTACTCTTTGAGAAGAAATGCACTTGTTCTTAGGTCCTTTGGATAGACTAATGCTATTATATGCCAAATATAATTTCTTATTTTTTCATGTTCAAAAACAGTATTAGCAATTAGTATAGTTAGAGCAGCTGACCAAATATCATGTTTATAAACTTCAAAGAATGTCTCCACATCAATTCCTTTCTCCAATAGCTTGTAGCCATCAAATTTCTCTTGGCTTTCACCAGTACCAGTATCTCCCACTAAAATTTCAAATATATTTTTATTTAAATTCTTTTCTATTTTTAATCGTAACTTTATCTCCCTATATTTTAAAAATTTGTAATATCTCTCTAATTTTTCTATATATCCCACTCGTTCCTCTATTTCTTCATTTTTTTGTTTTTCTTTTTCTATAGATTCTAATAATGCCTGTGTTTTATGGAGTATTGTTTCATCTTCTTCTTCTGAATATGTAGAAGAAATATCCGTTCCAATTTGGGAAGCCTCTCGACTTAAAGTTCTTAAATATATTTCACCATCATGTACATCTTGTATTTTAGTAAATGTACTCTTTTTATCTGTGTGTACTTCTATTATATAAGGTATCTTCCCTTGTTGAAATAACATTTCAATGTGTTTACTATATTCCTCTCTATTAGCTATCCTTATATCATCAATTCCAGCTTTAGTATATCTATCTCCCATCTTTTTCAGTTCTCTATTAACATCTTCTAACTGACTCTTTAAATCCTCTTTATCAGCTATAATCACATTGGTATAGATATATGAATCATCAACATAGTATACTGCTTTTCCTGGATATTTTTTTTCAAATATATCAGAAACCTTTATCATGCAGATATTTCCAAAAAAATAAGATTGTGGCAATCCTTGCGCTATCCCTCTAGTAAGACACATTTTAACATCTGGTAAACCATAATATTTTTCTTTTTCCACTTTTTTATTAAGATTTGTAACTTCACAAACTAACAATTTATAAATAATCTTTTTAAAAACTTCCACATCATCATCACTTAAGGTAACTGGAATGTTTTCCACTAGTATTCCATAAATAACCATTGGGGAAACAGATGGGAAAAAGTTTTTCAAATCTAATTTCAACTCATATTTAAACTCTTTAGATTCATGGTAGGTTCTAAAATAATCATTTGCTTTTTGTGTATATTTTTTATATTGTATATTCCATTTTTTAAATAACTCTTCTGGTCTTTTGGATACTCTATTACCATAGAAATTATTGGGAATTAATCTACTGTAATTTGATAAGTTTAGCTTCCAATTATCCTTTTCATCTGGTATTTCATAGATTAATGGATGTAACATTGCAACCATAGCAATCAGTTGTACCAATTCCGCCGTATGAATAGGCCTATATATTATTTCACCTTTTCTGTAATCCTTAGGCTTAAAATATACCTGCGTTTTAAATAGGTAATCATCCTCATCCAAAATCTTCTCAAGAATTTTTTTTACTTCCTTTATTGTTCTTTCTATTATTCTCTCATTAAATGGATCTATCAATAGATTTAGCAACTCTGTATCTTCTTTATCCATTAATTGTGGATCAAACACATATGATTTTACTGCATATATTGCTAGATAAATATTTTTCTCATCTAATATGTAATTACGAAGCGACACTATTTCTTCCCCCCAACTTCTTTCATATCTATAAAATTCTTTACATCTTGATATACTTTATCAGATATGCTATCTTCAAAATCGTCATACCTTTTGCAAAACAAATATTCTTTTTCCTCTTTCTTAATTATTACTTTAACTTCTATAGAATTACTTGCAATTTTACTTTTATTAATTTCAATATATTTTTGTTCTCTTTTGCGATTAGACAAATTGTTTACACAACAATATTTTACACTAAATGCGCTATCAATAGTTAATTCAAAATCGTTTTGTAAAGTCAACAACCTTCCAACTACTTCATTGTATATTTTTGTAGGATTACAATACATATGTTACAACTGAAAAATAAAAAGCGAGGATAGACTCACTTTGTGTTATACTTTAATCACCACAAAAAAATAAACATAAAGGAGTATCCTCGTATGAATAGTATAA
>CALWGN010000094.1 GCA_944380055.1 uncultured Lachnospiraceae bacterium | reverse complement strand
TCAAATTTAGAAAACATGGAAGTAAATAGAGAGCTTGCTTATAAAGAATTGCTCCTAATGATTAATTGTTTAAAAGACGCTAGGTTTCATAATATTACAGTATGCAATATTCATGATAATGGAACTTGTTTAAATGATGATGTGCTTATGTCTATGGGAGTAGACCTTATTAAAGGAATACAGAACCTTCCTTTTTATGTAAAGACATTTACATTTGCAATTATGGTTGGATTTCATGGTAAAAGGGGGAGTGGTGGAAAATTTGATCATACATTTCGTACAGATATAAAAAAAATGTATTATGGGAGAAAGAGTATTGGAGAAGTAGGAGCTTATTACATGTGGTTAATGAGTAATGGTGTTATGGTGCCAATGATTTCAGGAGAAGGGAATTTTAAAGATGAAATCCAAAATCAAGATTGTATTATACATACTTTAAATCCATTGTTAGATAATATGAATAAAATAGATAATGAATATAAATATTTGAAACAAAAAATAATCCATGCGATAGATATAATGGTAAATAACAAACTAGATATAAGAGCAAATTTTTCCCATAAAATAGCAATTACTGTTGATAATCCTGATAAATATATAATTGTAGGAGATAGAAAAAGCATACATGTTAATACAGAAAGTAAGTGTTTTGAATTTCTTTCGATAAATGATTTTTTTGAAAACTTATATGTATTTGCAATGGAATTAAATAAGGCCAATAAAAAGATATATGAAAATAATATTCAATTTGTAAATCGTCTTATAAAGTTAGGATATAGTAAATTAGAACTATCAAGACTTTTAAGTGACTATTTGAAAAAAGACATTTTAGAAATCAACAGTGAAGACAGAAAAAATATAGCAAAAAAAATGGAGATTTATTATGAAGATTTTATCTTTAATAAACAGGTGTTATAACTGTCTAGAAAAATACAAGGTGTTATTTTGGAATATAGTTATGTTAAAGGTAATTTTGATTTTAGCATCATTGACTATTACTTTTAGTATATCACAAGTTATATCTAATATCACTTTGTTAAATAAAAAAAAAATTGGGCAGTATATAATTATATTAGCAGTTTCTTATATAATATCGTTAATATGATAATATCTTAGATTTAACTATAATCAAAAGTTGGAAAAGAATACACGAGTAAACATTAAGAAAAACATATTAAATAATATCTTTTATTCTTTTATAGATGAAATGAGAAAAGGAAGAGGTATTTCCTCAGCACAAATTAATGAAATATTATATACAGATGTGAATAATGTAACTACTATATTATTTCTAGCAATTGATTTGTGTATTGGATTGTTCACAACGGTAGTTGTTGGATATGTTTTGTTTAAAATTAATTTTTATTTGGCGTTTTTATTAACAGTAATTTCTATAGCAATGGCAATATTTACTTTAAATTATACGGATAAGATTAAAGAAATTACTAATATTCTAAGAAAAAAAACAGATGTACATTTTAAGTTAACAAGAGATATTATTAAAAATTTAAAGTACATCTGTTTATCAAATTCAGACTCTTTACATAGTGAGAGATTTGCCTGTAATTTAGATGATGTAAAAGAAGTAACGATTTGTAGAGATAAAAAGGCCTGGTTATTAGGATATATAAGTACAAATTTTGAATATGCATGGACTTTGTTTTTTTTGTGTTTTAGTGTATGGCAAATAAATACAAACAAGTTGAAGGTTTCAATTTTTATGTTATTTTTTTCATATTCAAGAATTTATAGTTCTGGGATAAAAAGCTTATTAAGTCAGTATTCAGCTTTACAACAGATTACAGTTTCTATTGAAAGAGTATTTTTATTGTTAGATACATATGTATATAGAAAAGAGGATGCTAAAGAGATAAAATACATGAAAAAAATTAAATCTATTGATATTTGTGACTTAAATTTTTGCTATGATAATAAAAAAATTATTGCTGATTTGAATAAAAGTATTCTAGGAAAAGCGATATTGATTATAGGGAAAAATGGTAGAGGAAAAACAACATTGTTAAACTTGTTATCAGGTACATTAGAAGCAAATAGTGGTATGATATTATATAATGGAATAGATATAAAGAATATACCATATAAAAGTTTAAGTGGAGTAATATCCTATGCATCACAAGGAGATATAATTTTTGATATGTCTATTAGAGATAATATATTATCATTTAATGGAAGTGCTAACATAACTCAAGATGAATTAAACGAAGTTTGTAAGAAAGTAGGTCTACTAGATGATATTTTAGTATTAGAAAAAGGTTTTGATACACATGTAAGCGAAATTAGAGATTTTTCATTTGGTCAAAAGAAAAAAATGATCTTAGCTAGGACATGCCTCAAGCCATCTCAAATAATTCTTTTTGATGAACCATTAGAAGGATTAGATACATTATCACAGGGGTTGGTTTCAAGATTAATAGAACTAATATCTAGAGAAAAGTATGTTTTTATAGCCACCCATAGACCAGAACACTTTAGCTTTTGTGATGAAATTATTTCATTAGAGTGATTATTATAAGCATTAGTACTTTCATGTTCTATCAAGGAAATATAGAAAAGAGATTAAAAAAGTGACTTCATATCAGTATAGAAGTTACTTTTTTAATCTAGTTAATACAAATATTATAATATTTTGAATAAATATAATTAGTTTCATATCTTAAAGTGGATAGAAGTCAAATGTCTTTCAAATAGTATGTGATATATACACACTAATAGAATGGATATCTCTATCATAATGTGCATTATACTTAGGATAATTCAATAAAATATCTTAAAAAGAACGTTTAAACTATCACATTACAAAATGCAAAAGATTCAAGTGACAGAATTATATTTTAATATTCAACATCCAGAATATAGTATATTTATTTTATTCCAAAGGCAGTTCACTATGATTTAACAAAACAACAGCATACATAGGACTGGATAAAAGAAAAACACTTTTTGTCAATATAAGGGAGTTATGTAGTAAAACAAATAATATATAGTTTATGATTACACTATCCAAATGTAAGAAAATGAAACTTGTGATTTAAATATAAGTTTGTTATAATAAAATGTGCCATAAAAGGAGTATATAAAACTGCCATATGGTCTAAGGATAAATGATAAAAGTAATCACATATATTAGGAGGTTAATTATGAAGAAATGGTGGAAAACGGTAGGTACGATTTGCTTAATAGGTGCTCTTACATTAACAGGATGTACGGGACAAGCAGGTAATAAAGGGCAAGAAACACAAAATAGTACTGCAGATATAACAACAGAAGAAAGTAGTACATTAGAAAATGGATTTATAGGAGTAAATGAGACTGTTATTGTTTCATCGAATGCAACTCTTAGAAAAGAAGCCAGTGTAGATTCAGAAGTTGTAGCAGAAGTGGAAAAAGGTACTGCATTAAATCGAATTGGTTATAGTGATGTTTGGAGTATGATAGAGTATAAGGGTGAAGTTTGTTATGTATCTACTCAATATGTAACAGTATCTGAACACACAGAAAGTACAGATGATAGTACATCACAAGATAATTCAGTGCAGGAAAGTGAATCACAAGAAACAGAGCCAGTGACAGACATATCCTCAAGTACAGAACCTAGTAGTGCACAACCAGCAGTTTCGGAAACAAATCCAGCTTTTACAGGTGATATCAGTGCCTTAGATAATACACCTCAAGGTTGGGGATATGGTCCAGATAGAGATGAGAAAAATCGTCCAACAACTGCATTAAATTATCAAAAGAAATACGGTGTATATGCAGATTTTATTAAAGAAGATACAAATACTATTTATTTAACAATGGATGAAGGCTATGAATATGGCTTTACTCCTAGTATTTTAGATACATTAAAAGAAAAAAATGTAAAGGCGGTATTCTTTTTAACAAAACAATTTGTAGAAGGAAATCCTGATTTGGTACAAAGAATGGTAGATGAAGGTCATGTGATTGGAAACCATAGTTCAAAACATCCAGCAGATGGTATGCCAAGCTACACAATTGATGGGCAAGTAGAAGATATTATGTGGATGCATAATTATATCAAGGAAAATTACGGGTATGAAATGAAATTATTCCGTTATCCAGCAGGTATATTTAGTGAACAATCATTGGCTTTATTAGATAGCTTAGGATATCGTGCAGTATTTTGGAGCTTTGCTCATAAGGACTGGATTGTAGATGATCAACCAGATCCTTCTGTAACATTGCAACGTTGTATTGATGCCCTTCATCCAGGAGCAATTTATCTATTACACGCAGTATCTCAGTCAAATACAGAAGCATTAGGTGACTTTATTGACCAAGCTCGTGCATTAGGCTATGAATTTGGAGTATATCAGTAAACATATAAATGGTAATATATTATAAAATTAATAAAAAAATTTGTAATATATAAGTTGTATATAATATTTAATTAAATTTCAATAAAATAGGTAGTTGACAAACAATTCCATAAATGGTAACATAAGACCAATGTAATATATTTGAATCAATATATTATAAATAATTATAAGGAGGTAGTTTAATATGATTCGTAATAATGTAATTTTTAACAGACAACAAAATAACATTAACACAGCTAACTGTTTATGCTACCTCAATATACATATTGCCTAAGAAGTTTAAATAGGTTGTACTATTTTGTATATGAAAAAGAGCGATAACGGTTTGGTTATCGCTTTTTTATGCCTAGAAATGTAAGATATAAAAGAGGTTATTGATTTTTGTATTTTATTTCTATTATAAAAAAGAGTTAGAGGAAAGTTGTGTGCTTTTTTCTAGCTCTTTTTTGGTTGTAATTCACATATACAAACGTATGTATATTGGGGTAAGAAAGGGAGAGTGAGAAAGGTTTGAAAAAACAAAAAGTAACAAGAAATGCAATTTTAAAGTACTGGTACTTATATGCAATTAGTATTACATTTCTTCTTGTTGGAATTATACTAGATATGCTTGTACCACAAATTATTCAAAGACTAATTGATGATGTTATTGTAGGAGGAAATATTGCTATTGCCACAAGGCTAATTTTTGGTATGCTATGGATTGGAATAGGAAGAGCAATTATCTGTTATATAAAAGAATGGTGTGCTGACTATGCAGGAATTTCTATTATGACAGAAATTAGAAAAAAACTATTTTATTATATTCAAACATTAGATTTACCATTTTTTGAAAAAAACAATACAGGTCAATTAATGGCAAGAGTTAAGGATGACGTAGCAACCATTGGAAATGCAACAGGTATTGTAGGTATTTTAGTAGTAGAAAGTATTGTACATACTTGCTTTGTCATTTTTTGTATGCTTCGTATTAGTCCTATATTAACCATTATTCCTATTATTGTGTTACCATTTGCAGGATATAGTGCTCTTAAACTAGAAAAGAAATTAGATGAGGCTTATGAGGAAATTAGTGAAACAAATGCTAGTTTAACAACAGTAGCACAGGAAAATTTATCGGGAGTTCGTACTGTAAAAGCTTTTGCAAGGGAAACATTTGAAATTGAAAAATTTCAAAAAATTAATAAAAAATATCGTGGACTTCATATGAAGCGAGTGAAGAGTTTAGCAAAATATGATCCAAGAATTGTTTTTTATTCTAGAGTAATGATAGTTGTTATCTTGATGATAGGTGGGATATTAGTCATATCAGACCGTATTACATTAGGTGGATTAGGAGCATTTATCGACTATGCCAATAACATTATTTGGCCAATGGAAATTTTAGGATGGCTTTGTAATGACCTTGCTTCGGCCTCTGCATCTAATAAAAAAATAAAAGAAATTTTTGCTTATGAGCCAACGATTCAAAATGAAATACATTCTATAGAATTAGAAAAAATTCATGGAGATATTACATTTGAACATGTAGACTTTTCTATGAATGGAAATCCAGTCTTAAGGAATATTAGTTTTCATATAGAATCAGGAAAAACGTTAGGAATTATGGGAGCTACAGGTTCAGGAAAATCTACAATGATTCAGCTATTGGAAAGATTTTATGATGTAGATAACGGAACAATACGAATTGATGGAGTAGATATTAAGCAATTAGACTTATATCAATTAAGAAAAAATATTGCACTCGTTATGCAAGACGTATTTTTGTTTTCAGATACAATTCATGAAAATGTAGCTATTGGACAGAAAGATAGGCTAACGAGAACAAATGTAGAAAATGCTTGTAGGGCTGCACAAGCCAAACATTTTGTAGAAAATTTACAAGAAGATTATGATACCGTTATTGGAGAACGTGGAGTCGGTTTATCCGGCGGGCAAAAGCAAAGAATTAGCATTGCAAGAGCGCTTGCAAAAGATTGCCCAATTATGGTTTTTGATGATGCTACATCAGCACTTGATGTGGAAACAGAGCATTGCGTGCAAAATGTATTATTTGAAAAAGAAAATGCTACAAAAATAATTATAGCTCATCGTGTAAGTGCAGTACAAAAAGCTGATAAAATTATTGTATTAGATAGAGGGGAAATTGTAGAAGCAGGAACTCATAAAGAGTTAATGGAGAAGAAGGGCATTTATTATAAAACTTATGAAGCCCAATATGGAAAAGGGGGTGAGGTAATTGGCTGTTAATTCATTTCGTGAAGATGAGGAACAAAAGAAAGTACTAAATAGAAAAACAGCAATGAGATTGTTTTCTTATTTAAAAGAGTACAAAATGACAATTATACTTGTATTAATACTTATTAGTATTACAACAGCAGTTACGCTAATAAATCCATTAATTATTGAAAAAGCTATTAATGTTCATATAAAAAACAAAGACAAAGAAGGATTAATTTTCTTATGTTTAGGTGCTTGCATACTAAATATTGCGTATTTAGTTGCATTGAGAAAACGAATGGTATTTATGGAAGGAGTAGCTACTGAAATAGTAGAAAAAATCAGATACCAATTATATGTGCATATTCAAAATTTATCATTATATTTCTTTGATAGTAGGCCAACAGGGAAAATATTAGCTAGAATTACAGGAGATGTAAACAGTTTAAAAGAGGTGTTATCTAGTAGTGTAACAACTATTATTCCTTCGATATGTACGATTATTTGTGTATTATCCATTATGTTTATAAAAAATTGGAAATTAGCTATGGCAGCAATTGTTACAATGCCAATATTAGCAAGTGGAACATATGTAATCCAAACATTAGGACACAAAAAATGGCAAATAGAAAAAAAGAAAAGCTCAAATTTAAATGCATTTGTTCATGAAAGTTTATCTGGAATTAAAATTATTCAAAGCTTTCGTGCAGAAAATGAAGCAAAGGATACATTTAATGAATTAATACATGAGCATAAAAATTCATATACAAATGCGATAAGCATTAGTGAATCATTAGGAAGCTTAGTTGAATTTACATGGGGATTTGGTAGCTTTTTATTATATTTTATTGCCATTAGATATATTGGAATAGAACAAATTGAAGTAGGAACCATGATAGCATTTTCTACTTATTTAGGAATGTTTTGGTCTCCAATTCGTAATATTGCAAACTTTTATAATAAGTTAATTACAAATATGTCAGCGGCAGAACGGGTATTTGAAATTATGGATTTACAATCTGATATTGTAGAAAGAACGGATGCAAAGAAACTTCCTCCTATAAAAGGAGATGTTACATTTGATCATGTTACGTTCTCATACCCAGGAGCAAAAAATAAAATTGTATTAGATGATATCAGTTTTTCTGTAGAAGCAGGAAAAACAATCGCTCTTGTTGGACCTACGGGAGCAGGAAAATCCAGTATTGTTAATTTGATTAGCCGTTTTTATGATATTAATAGTGGTAATATTTTAGTCGATGGAATCGACATAAAAACAGTTACTATTGAAAGTCTTAGAAGTCAAATGGGAGTAATGACTCAGGATAATTTCTTATTTACTGGAACGATAAAAGAAAATATTCGATATGGTAAATTAGATGCCACTGATGAAGAAATTATTGAGGCAGCAAAAGCAGTGCATGCTCATGAATTTATTATGGAACAGGAAAATGGTTACGATACAGTAATAGGAGAACGTGGAGGAAATTTATCTGTTGGACAAAAGCAGTTATTAGCATTTGCAAGAACAATGATTTCAAAACCAGGAATTTTAATATTAGATGAAGCAACTTCTAATATTGATACACATACAGAAGCACTGGTGCAAAAAGGGATAGAAGCATTATTAAAGGGACAGACATCCTTTGTTATCGCCCATCGTTTATCAACAATAAAAAATGCAGATTGTATTTTTGTTATTGATAATGGAAAGATAAAAGAAATGGGAACTCATGAACAGTTACTTGCCAATAAAGGTCAATATTATGACTTATATATGGCACAATTTGAGGGATAATTTATAAAATATTTTATTTTCAATATGGCTATCTTAACCTATGGTTTTAGGCAAGGTTAAGATAGCCATATGTATTTATTAGTGATATACTTGTATTATAAGCAGATAGAAATGATAGGCAGATACAGTAGATAACATTATCCAATATATGAAGGGTGTAAAATTGAAAAAAGAACAGGAGAGGGTGTAAAATGTTGAAGGTAGCTATTTGTGATGATGATATTCAAACTACTGGGAAAATGGATTTGCTAATAGAATGGGTGTCGCAGAAAAACGTTATACATACGGAAATAGAAGTGTTTTGGAATGGTAAGAGTCTAATAGATGCAGTTGTTTCAGGAGAAAGATTTGATATTATTTTTTTAGATATAGAGATGGAGAGAGAAAATGGAATTTCTGTAGCGAGAAAAATTCGTTTATATGATAAAAATGTTTTCATTATTTATGTAACCAATCATGAACATTATATGAGGGAAACTTTTTCTGTACGTCCATTTCAATTTTTAATTAAGCCTGTTAGTGAGCAAGAAATGGAAACATGTTTTAAAAATGCTTACAAGGAAATTATAAATGGTGATTATTATTTTCGATATAGATACCAACGTGTAAATTATAAGATACCAGTTGGTGATAGTTAGTTGTGCCATTGCTGTTATCATTCTTTTAGGGATAAATGTACTTGTTTTTTACATTTATATGAAGATAGCTGATGATTTAAGATTAAGACAAATAGCATCTGCTTATAAGCAACAGTTGGAATTATGTGAGCGTTATCAACAAGAAAGAGAAATTTCAATATTACAATTACGCGATGTAAAACATAATATGAGAAACAATCTTGTGTCCATACTTGCATATGCCAAAAATCAGGAATATGACAAACTAATTAAATTTGTAAATGAGATTATGGAAGAAGGAGGTATGTATAATACTACTGTTATAAATACAGGGAATATTGTAGTGGATTCTTTAGTGAATTATTGGTATGTAACTGCAAAAAAGAAAGGAATTGATTTCCAAGTGAACATAAGTATTCCTATGATTTTACCATTTAAAGGGGCAGATATATGTTTGATTGTAGGAAATTTGCTGGAGAATGTAGTGGAGGCAGCAGAACAAACAGAAGGAAAAAAATACATAAATTTTCAAATGAAGTATGATAAAGATAACCTTTTGATATTTGTATCCAATAGTTATCAAG
>CALWGN010000093.1 GCA_944380055.1 uncultured Lachnospiraceae bacterium | reverse complement strand
AAAATAATGTTCAAATATTTCATCTACCAATTGATGGACTTCCTCTCTTGTAATTTGCTTACAACAGGCTTTTGCAAGTATTGATGTTAAATCCTTTCTTAACTCTTCAATTGCTTGAAGATGATTGGTATCAATACTTATAATAGCACCTTTTCGTCTATCTACCTTAACAAATCCTTCATCCTTTAATACTGCATATGCTTTATTTACTGTATGCATATTAATACCTACATTTTCTGCTAATTGTCTTACAGAAGGTAACGAATCTCCGTTTCTTATTTCCTCCATGGCAATTCCCCAAATGATTTGATTTCTAAGCTGGATATATAACGCTTCTTCACTATTAAAATCTATTTTTATAATCATAGTAACACCTCACTATCCATTCTATCTACTTTTTATTATTATCAACATCTATTATTTCAAAATCATCATCGGAATCTTTTTTTTGTATTTTTTCACTGCTATTATTATTATTTTCTTTATGGTCATTATCCTCTTCTAATGCTTCTATATTATCATCTAATAGCGTCTCTTCTTTTTTGATTATCGTTGGATGATAGTCACTCTTATTATCATATTCCACCTTTTTCTTATATGACTGTTGTCGTACTAATTTCTTTCTTTTTTTCTTTTTCTTCTTCCCTTTTATTAATATAATAGAAATTATAATTACAATTACGATACATAAAGCTCCTACCTTAAGTATCTTTCCAACAATATTATTTCCTACCGTTTCTTTTATGTTTGACTGGCTACTAGGTATAGTAGTACTTTCTATTTGACTATTATTACTTGATTCTACAAAACTATTTTGTTCTACACTTGTATTTGACTCAGTTTCTTGCAAAGAAGAGGTAACTTCCTCACTACTATTGTCTACTGTTGTTTCACCCTTTTTATTTACAATAATTGTATATTCATTAATAGTTTTTGCATCTGGAGCAGTAACCTTTACTAATACATGATTCTCTCCCACTACTAAATTACTAATACCTGTCACTACATAAGTAGCATTTATATCTTCTGGTATTACTTTTACTAATATTTTTTCAATATTTTCTTCTACTTCAATTGTGTAAGTTTTTACATTTGGATCAAAATTAATATCCATAGGACTTACCTGAATATCAGATACGTCAGCATTGTTACTTACACTTTCTTGTATCGTACATACTTGAGCAACTGGTAGTGTAACTAACTGACTATTACCATTAATTGAAATACTTTTAATTTCTACAGTTCCTTCACCAACTGTTGCTGCTTTCATAGAAAATGTTTTCACAAATGTATTGCTATTATTCTCCAAAGAAAGTGTTTCCTCTATGATACCTGATGTATTTCCATTATACTCTAAGTTATTATATTTAATCACATAGGAAAGTGTTTGTATTGGTTCTTCTATTTCTACCTGTATAGAAACGTCTATATCTTCTCCTACAAAGCTATTTTTCATCATAATTATTTGAACTACTTCGTTCTCTGCCTTTACACCATATGAATAAAAAAATACAAAAATGGCTACAAGACACAATATAAAGATTTTACTATGATTTAAATAATTGTTTTTATATGTAGACTTCATTTATTTCTCTCATCCTTTCATTCTACTTCTGTTATTCTTTTTATATTCTCTACAATGTACTTTATTCCTATGTATCATATAACTGTTATATTCATTCTAGCACAAAGTAACAAAAATAAAAAATTATTTTTTTATTAAAAGTGGCAGAAAGAAGTAAAAAAAGTGTTTCTAACATCATTATTTACTATAATGTAAAAATGGCATCTTTGAAGCTTTATCACTTCTAAAAACGCCATTTTTATTACTACTTTATATAATTTTTTTACTTATTAAAATCTACGATTTCAAAATCATCATCATCGTTATCGTTACTATCTACATTGATTTCTTCTAAATCGTCAAATTCTTCTGAAATAGAAATATTATCATTTTCAGTTCCAACATTACTCAATTGCTTTGTTAAAAACTCTAAATCTAAATCTTCTTCACTTACATTATTTTTATTATTTGAAGACTCCATATTAATTTCTTTCATTTCATCTTCTAAATCTTCATCAGATTGTTGTTCTGCTCTATCTTCTAATTCTTCTTCAGACTCAGAATCAAAATATTCATTATCATCATCGTCATCGTCATTATTATCATCGTCATCTCTATATTTTAATTTAACAGCTAATACAATGATAACAAATAATAAGATAATTGCTAAAATAATTAATCCAATAATAAAGATTAAACGAGAAATCATATCATTATTATATTTACTATTTAGTTCTGTATATTTAGACTCTGCTACAGATAAATCATATTGATAGCCTTCTACTACGTCTTCATCTACAACGGCACTATCTGCTACATAACGAAGAAATGTTCCTTCTTCTAAATCATAACGATAGAATCCAGCAGCACCCTTGCTATTCATAGCATATACAACATACATACCATTTTCTTCACCACTATACCATGCTGGAACTGCCTTACCATTAATTGTAATTGTAGTTTCTGTTAATCCATTTACTGTATCTTCTTGTCCATCATAAATTAAAAATGTATAAGAATCTGCTACTCCTTCTACTAAAGTATATGGAATGGCAGTATTTGTTGTTTTGCTATATACATAAAAATTACCATTTGTACCATCTTCATTTGTTAAATATACTAATAAGATTCCTTTATCAGATTGTACTGCTTGTATTGTATTCCCATTTACATCAACTGTAGTTTCTGTAAATCCTTCTGGAATTGTCACACCTTCTAAAGAAGATGATAAAGTAAGTTTAGAACCATCAATTAAATTAACTGTATTTGATGTTGTTACTACATTTTCAGATGTATCTTCTGTTGTATCCTCTGTTGTATCTTCTGAAGAATTTTCAGATGTATCTTCAGATGAAGATTGCTCTGCCGCTATACTATCTTGTATTGCTTGCTGTCTTGATTCTTCTGCTTCTACAGATTGTCTTATAGATTCATCTTTTGCTTTTTGTTCTGCTTCTACCTTTGCAATAGATTCTGCTTCACTTTGTCTAATAGACTCTTGTTGAGCTTGTGCAATAGATTGAGCTATAGAAGCTTGTTGTCTGCTTGCCTCTTCAGCGGCTGCTTGTTGTCTGCTTGACTCCTCAGCAGCTGCTTGTTGTCTACTTGCCTCTTCAGCGGCTGCTTGTTGTCTGCTTGCTTCTGCGGCTTGCTCTGCATTAATATCTGCTTGTGTTTTTACTGTAACTGTTGCAGAAGCACCTTGGCAAGCAACTGCTTCTCCTGTAGTAATATCTGCTGCTTCTACAACTGATGCTAATATTTTTACCGTTCCACTTTTTATAACATTAAACTGAAAAGTAGCTTTTTCACCATTCCAAACACCTGCTGGTGTTGGCTTACTTGATGTAGCTACATACTCTAACATCCCTTCGTAACCAGATAGTACATACTGCACTCTATAATTCTCTGGTCCACCAACTGTTACTGTTACTGTATTTCCACTTGTGCTTACTCCAAGTATTAATGCATTTCCACTTGCTTGACTGCTAAATGGTATACTTGCAATCACTAGCAATAAAGCTATTAAAAATATACTTATTTTTTTCTTCATAGTGTCTCCTAATTTTTATTATTGTGTAATTTTTTTCCATCCTAAAATATGCCTTTCAACAGCTACATAATCTAACAATGATACTTTTCCATCCTTATTAGCATCTGCTGCTGTAAGATAATTTCCAGTTTTTACTGCCCATCCTAAAATATGTCTTTCAATACCTACATAATCTAGTAATGAAATTTTTCCATCCCCATTAACATCTCCATAAATGATAACTGTATATTCCTTTGAAACAGTAGTACCTGATAAAATTTGTACCTTCATTCCTGTGGCAACTGCTTTATCATTGCTTACAACTGCTCCTTTACTATCTACAATCTGAACCTTTAATGAGCCTGTTACTTTAACCTTACCTGCTAATGTTTGCACAGTTGTTTCTGGCTGTATACCTGTAATTGTAGTGTCTGATACGGTATATTCATCTACAGAAATACTTCCACCATCAACAGAAATTCCTGATTCTCTTGTAATATTAATTACATAAGTAACTGATGTACCATTTTCTGCTGTAGATTTAAGTTCAATTCGATTATTACCTACATTTAACTTATGAGTGCCTACATATGTACCCATACTACCATTAATTGATGTTGTGTTGGCAGAACCAGTTAAGCTAGATGCATACGCTACTGCTGATATACTAACACTAGACTTACTATAAGGTACTGTCATAGAATATTCTAGTTTATCCATAGAAAAGCCTGATACACTTTCATTGTCTACGATAATACTTGCTAGCTTATAGTTTGGATTTCCATCTACTGTTGGTTCTGGACATGGTTGTTCTGGCATATCTTTAAATACTGGAATAACAAATACAAATGGATTATCCAAACCATCCATAGAAGTATATGTTTTCTTTACACGAACACCTTCTGCATATGGAGCTAATATATTTTGCATATATTGTCCCCAGAATAAGCGATTACTGCTACTATCTACGTTATATTTTTGTAAGTATACAGTATCTTGTCCTCTACTAATGTAAGACTTTGTAAGTTTTTCTGCTCCGCCATAAAGTGCTTTATATCTTGTGTTCCACCCTGCACTAATGGCTTCATTAATCCCATTTTGAAGGATTTCTTCTGTTGTTTTTCCACTTGCCTGAATGTTAAAATAATTGTAATATCCTGTGTATCTAGTTCCATTCACAGTAAAATCACCTGAAATTAATTTGGAAGTTCCATTTGTTCCTTGTTCCTGAAATACTCTAGATGCTAGCATAAATGGGCTAACATTTAGCTTCTTTCCGATTTCTACAAAAGCTTCTGCATATGTAAGTGACTTTCCTTCGTTATTTACAATACTTTCCCCTTTACTTGCAGCCATAAAGGAGTTTTTTAATAACTGTTCTACACCTTCTACTGTATGGTAAGATGCATACGATAATTGCTCAAATTGAAAAATCTGCTCTTCATTTAAAAAGTTTCTTGGATCCATTGTATATTTTATAGCTTCTTCAGAAGCTTGTACCCAGTTTGGTGCACTTTTCACTTCCCACTGGTTGGTACTCCAACTAAATGAACCACTGACTGTTGTTGATCTCCAACTAGACGTTTTTTGAGATAATTGAATTAAGTTACGCCCTGGAACCATTTCTGCCTTATTAGTCTCAAAACACTCATCCCATGTTAGACCTGTATTAAAGGCTACAAACTGCCAATTTGGATGTTTTGCTTTTAATGCATTTAACGCTGCATGATAACTTTTTGGAAAAATATCTTCTATTTTTCCACTAACTCTGCTACTAGCTGCCTGAGTATCTTTATGTATAAATCCGTCTATCATAATACCTGCTATTATTAAGACAACAACAAGGGTAGCAATAATAATCCTTCGCTTTACTTTTCCTTTTTGCATACTATTTTTCCTAGTACTCAAAACATTACCTCCTAAATATATTACTATTATTTTTTTATTATATCTTTCTGTAAATTTGAAGTCAACCCTAATCCCCACAATTCTGTAACAGCTACTTATAAAATTTTATAACATTTTTATTTAATAAATTTGTTTTAATTTTGCCTTAAAATGCTCATATAACTTCTTTCTCAAACCTTTCTATAATATGTAAGCATCGGATTTACCAAAAGGCATTTTATTGCGATTATAACATATTTTCTTTCTATGTCAATATCTGTATTAATACGCAAATAAAAACACCCTACTATCTTACTTCTATTCGTAACATACTAGGGTATAATATTTAATCTAGCTTTAACAATCGTACTAATACTCTTTTTAACTCTTCATCTTTTCTACAAGCCATAACTATTTGTTCTTCCTCTTTTGATAGTGTAATTGGCTTTCCTGACTCTTCTTTGTATCCAAAAGTATATAATGCATCTTCAATATTATATAACTGGCATAGTACCATTAGGGTATCTGCATTTGGTTGTGTTTGTCCATTTTCCCAACCATAAATTGTTTTTGGAGCTGCTACTATATTATAGTCTTTTAACTTATTGGAAACTTGTTGTACCGATAATTGACTTAGTTTACGGTGATACTTTAACATTTGTGCAATTTTTGGATTTTTCATACTTTTCACCTCTTACCATTTATAGTAAAGCAGACCATTTGTCTTGTCAATATACTGATTTTGTTTGTTTCTAATTTAATATTGACTTTTTTTTTAAAAGAGAATAATATAGTTATATAATGAAATTATTCTTAGATTTCAAGAAAGGTGGGTTTGATATGAAACTTTCTACAATTATTCGATTGTACATTGAAGCACATAATTTATCTCTTGATGAAATTTCTATTCATACACACATTCCTTCCGAGAAATTATTACCAAACTCTACAATAGATTTTAATGCAACAGAACTATTGGTATTATGTGATTATTTTCATACTTCTCCTGAAACATTTTTTCAAATAGCCTCATTATTAAAAGACAATTACTAATACTTTTCCTATAAAATATTTTTATGTATATATTTATATGTATATATTTATATTTATATATTTACATATTGACGGACTATGTTATATGTTTTATACTATCTATGCAGAAGCTAGGGGAGCCATTAGGCTGAGAAATGTAAATTGACCCTCACTACTTGAACCAGATAATGCTGGCGTAAGGAAGCGAATCTATATTTAT
>CALWGN010000092.1 GCA_944380055.1 uncultured Lachnospiraceae bacterium | reverse complement strand
ACTCAGTCAATTGCTTTTCCATCCGAAAACTTCCAAACAATCGCTTCGTTCGACTTGCATGTGTTAAGCACGCCGCCAGCGTTCATCCTGAGCCAGGATCAAACTCTCATGTTTAAATGTTTGAACCATTCAGAATAACTACTAGCTATTCTTTCCGTCTCGATTCCCATCGAGTTTACTGTTTTTAGGTTGTATGTGTGATTTCTCACTTCATACCGTTCTGAATATTCTCTTTAAAGAATTTTCAGGGTTGGTTATACTGTTTAATTATCAATGTTCTTTTTATTCATTGTCGTTTGTTTCGACTTTTTTCTCGTCTCAAGCGACTTTCTTATGTTATCACATTTTTAATCGCTTGTCAACAACTTTTTTATATTTTTTTATTTTTTTATTTTGTCACTTTTTTCTAATAAAAAACGGAGAAAGAGGGATTTGAACCCTCGCACCGCTCACACGGTCTACACCCTTAGCAGGGGCGCCTCTTCAACCACTTGAGTATTTCTCCATGCCTTTTTTATTAGTCATTCATGACGTAATTGGAATTATACAGTATAATAAATAAAATGTCAATAACTTTTTTATATTTTTTTATTATTATATTTTATGGGTTAGTTGTAAAATGAAATCGGACACTTAAAACAAAGAAAAAAGTCATAAGAAACATGGTATAATTAAAGTCTCACCAAAAATCAACCAAGGAGTTTCTTATGACTAGAACACATTATACCACAAAACAGAGAACTTTTAAACATCTAACTGTAGAAAAACGAGCACAAATAGAACTTTTATTAAAGCAAGGAAAGAAGAAGACAGAAATTGCAAAAAAATTAGGTATTTCTCGTTCGACTCTTTATGAGGAATTAAAGCGAGGTACCGTAGAACAACGGGATACCAATTTAAATTCTTATTATCGTTACTTTGCAGAAGTTGGACAACGTGTGTACCAAACCCGTCGCAAAAATAGTAAAAAGCCATATAAGTTAGCAAAAGCTAGTAAATTCCTCTCTTATGCAAAAGAACAGATATGAAAACACCATATGGCTCCAGATGCCATCTGTGGAAAAGCAAAAAAAGAAGGACAATTCTCTACCATTGTTTCTACAAAAACACTCTATAATTATATTGATTTGGGCCTTCTTCCTATAAAAAATATTGATTTACCATTACGTGTTTCTTATAGGAAAAAGGCTCGTAAATGTCGAACACGTAGACGTGTATTGGGGGAAAGTATTTCTAATCGCCCAAGTGTTATCAATGAAAGAAAAGAGTTTGGGCATTGGGAAATAGATACTGTAATAGGAAAACAAACAAAAGGTTGTGTGTTATTGACGTTAGATGAACGTCTAACACGCCAACGTTTTATTGTAAAGATTCCATCAAAAAGTGCAGAAGCAGTAGAATTAGGAATAAAGAGGATATGGAATCAATTCGGAGCAAAGTCTTCTAAGATATTTCGTTCTATTACAAGTGACAACGGAAGTGAGTTTTCCAGCTTGGCAAAAGTATTACCAGATACAACTGTTTACTATGCTCATCCATATGCATCCTTTGAGAGAGGAACCAACGAGAGACAGAATGGGTTACTACGACGATTTTTCCCCAAGGGAACCTCCTTTGAGAAAGTGTCTGAGGAGGCGATTCATACCGTAGAACATTGGATCAATCATTTACCAAGGAGAATGTTTAATTATGCTTCTTCCAATGACTTATTTTCTTATTATTTAGCTCAGTTATAATATGTCCGATTTGTTATTGCAATTTACAATTATATTTTATGATTAAAATTAATAGCCTATTTCACTAGAAAATATGCTTATACTTAATAAGATATACAATATAAAATTCTTTATATAAACAGGCTCTCCCAATTAAAAAGACTTCCCTTTCATACGGCTTCTATAAGTTGGATTTTACTTATAAAAGTTCATTTACTAATATCAGGAAGTCTTTTTAATATTTTAAATGTATTGTTGTTTATTGTTTATGATTTATAATTTTGTAATTACAGTATACCTATGAATAAAAATTATAAATCATTATTAGTTATTGCCTTATCAATTGCCTGTTGTATTCTTTCTTGTACCATTGCAGCAATTTCCACTGTTTTCATATCTTTATATTCTTCATATAACATCGGTTCTAAATAATGAATTTGAACCGTTACTGGTTTAATTGATTTTGTATCAAAAGATTTATAACTATCTACTAATGCTACTGGAACAATGGGACATTTTGCATTTACTGCACTTTTAAAACTACCACCTTTAAATTTTTGTACTATATTTCCTCGCTTACTTCTTGTTCCCTCTGCAAATATAATATAATTTTTTTTATTTTTTACATCTTCGGTCATTGTCTGAATTACTTTTATAGAAGCTCTAACATCTTCCCTATCAATTGGAATACCTCTAAGCAGTAATCGAACTTGCTTTACTAAAATAGTATTTGATACTTCTTTTTTCATTACTACTCTAAACTTTTTAGGGGAACTTTCTAAAAATGCTAGTACATCAAATAATCCTTGATGATTTGGAAAATATACAAACCCATCTTCTTTTGGAATATTTTCTAGTCCATGGACATCGATAATTACTCTTCCAGCTTTATTTGCTTTTGTTGTCATTTTTTTTAATAGTTGAAAACATTGTTCCTCTGAATATTTATTTAAATGTCTGCTATACCACCAAACCTTAAAAAAATAATATGGTGCTACATAAAATGATCGAAGAATCATAAATAATATTCGTTTCATTTTTTCCTCTTTTCTTTATTACTACTATATAATTTTATCTTTTTATGTTTCGTTTTTCATTATATATTGAATTGTTTATATGTCAACTGCTATTAATTACTATTATAAAATATTACAATTAGAATTTGTATATTCGATTATTTATTTTTTTCTAATCGTTTATTGTTTATCATTTATAATTTGTCATTTAGATATCAAAAGTATCCATTTTAAAACTTTCTAAATAATAGTCTAAATGTTGCTACTTGGTTTTGCAAAACGTTTCGTATTATTAGCTATGTTTGTTTACTATATGTATTGCTTAAGCAAAGAATAATTTATGTCATTTACCATTTTATGAGAATAGCTACTGACATGAAAAATCAAATGTTATAAAATATTATATATAATAATATACTTTCTACGGACAGTGGTACTAATATTACAAAAAAATCCCATACACTTTATAAAAAATGAAAGTATACGGGATTATTACTATTTACAATATTTTAATATTGATGTTTCATATAGATTATTTCCATCTTTATCTATTACAACAATTACTGGAAAGTTTTCTACTTCTAATCTACGAATTGCCTCTGTTCCTAATTCATCATAGGCTACTACTTCTGATTTTTTGATGCATTTTGATAATAAAGCTCCTGCTCCACCAACTGCTGCAAAATATACTGCTTGATTTCTAATAATGGCTTCTCTTACTTCTTCTGTTCGTTTTCCTTTTCCAATCATCCCCATTAGTCCTAAGTCTAATAGTTTAGGAGCATATTTATCCATACGGCTTGCTGTTGTTGGTCCTGCAGATCCAATTGCTCTTCCTTCTCTTGCTGGAGATGGTCCCATATAATAAATAATATTTCCTTCTATCTCAATTGGTAAATTCTCATTTTTTTGTAATGATTCGTCCATTTTTTTATGAGCAGCATCTCTAGCCGTATATATTGTTCCTGTAATATATACATAATCGCCTGATTTTAAATCTTTTGTTTTTTCTTTTGTTAATGGGGTCGTAATATATTTCTCCATAAGTACCTCCAAAACACTTTTATTCTTGTATTAAATCCATTTTCATGCTTAGGATTTTGTTTAAAATATTTGGTAAAAATCTATTTCACCCTTTATTTTTCTTCTATATGATTAAACCCTGGATTTTTTATGTAGTTACCCTTTTCATCTCTTAAAAAAGGCAATACATCAAGCACTGCATCATTGTTTACTAATCCATATACGTGAGGATAATATCTTCCACAATTATCTCCATCTTCATAACGCACTTCTGGTATTAGTTTATTTTCATCCACACATACTAATACTAAAGGCTCCTTTACATCTGAAAAAATTGGTGCAACTCTCCAGAAATATTCAATAGTAGAAAAATGAATAAATCCCTCTGCATCTATATTTCTCTGTCCCCAATACTGTTTATTTTTTCTTTCTTCCCATGTACTCTGCTTCATACAATGCAAAATCATAATTATCCTTCTTTTTCTTTAATAGCATATAGATATAAACTACTCAATTACTTTTCTCATATTATTAACAATAGCTAATATAAGCATAATAAGTACATCAATTGCCAATATTCCTATTGCACCACTCATTCCTATTTTATCTGCAAATACACCAATAATTTGTGGCATAATAATACCACCTAAGCTAGCAATTGCAAGTAACATTGCCATACCTGTTGTTGACCCTTTTATTAATGTTCCTGCATTTGCTACACCAGTCGGATAAATACCTGCTAAAAATAATCCAAGTCCTATAATAGAAATAGTAATTAACACAATATTCGTTGTAGATATTAATAATAAAAAGAAACTGACACAACCAATGGAATTAATAAGAATAATACGTTTTTTTGAAAACTTCTTTGATAAGTAGGCACAAGTTAATCTACCAATAATAACACAAATCCATACGATAGATACTAAATTTGTAGCATAAGTAGCTGACATTACCCCTGTATCTTGTAGGTAAGAGACAAACCAACCATTGACGCAGTTTTCTAATCCAAGATAGAAAAATAATAAAAATCCAATAAGATAAAAATCTACACTTTTCAAATATTTGTTGTTTGCTGGTTTAATTTCCTTTTCTACTTTTATGTAATCATCTTGCAATTTCATTGTTCCATAAGCAATTACTCCTGTAATAGACAAAATGATTGTTGTCATTAATACATGTTTCCATGTTAGCCCAAAATTAATAAACGTAGATGTTAAAAATGGAGCTATAAATGCACCAACTGCAAAATAGGTATGTAAAATATTAATTTTGGCTGAACTTCCATTACTAGTATCGTTTACAACAGCATTATTAATATTACTAATTGCCCCTCTGCCAAGCCCTGCTGCTAAAAAGACAATAAAAATAATGGTTGCTGATGTAGAAAAAAATACAACCAAAAAGCTAAGAGGTACTAATGATGATAATAGTACAATAGTTTTCTTTCGTCCTATTTTTGAAGCAAGAAATGGACTAAAAAAGCTAGCTGAAAAATTTCCAATTGCATAGGCTGATAAAAACGAACCTGCTACTGTATAGCTAAAACCTCTTTCCTCCCTCATATATGGAATGATTGCTCCTATCATTAAAACCGTTAACCCACTAATTAAAAATGCGTAAAAACATCTATTTATAATTTTATTTTGATTTGTCACAACAATACTCCCCTTAATTTCTTATTTTTTTAACTGAACTGTTGAATCATATTTTTAATCAAGTGATAAAACGTTATTTTTATGGTTTTTATCACCTGTTTTACTTTTTCTAGATCTTTTAAACTTATAGCACTCTTGTTATATGCCTATTTACATGACAACAAATATTTACTGCCACTGGCAGTCCTGCAATGTGAGTTGGATAAGTTTCTACATTAACTGCAAACGCTGTTTTTCTTCCCCCAAGCCCACCTGGACCAATGCCTAGATTATTGATTTTTTCTAATAATTCACACTCTAATTCCTTTACATATGCAATGTTAGAATGGCTTCCTACTTCTCTTGTTAATGCCTTTTTAGCTAATAGCGCACATTTTTCAAATGTTCCACCAATTCCTACACCTACTACCATTGGAGGACAAGCATTTGGACCAGCATCTTTTACAGCTGTAAGCACTGCATTTTTTACACCTTCTATTCCATCTGCTGGCTTTAGCATAAATACACGACTCATATTTTCACTTCCAAAGCCTTTTGGAGCAACTGTTATTTCTATGCTATCTCCTGAAACGATTTCATAATGAATAACTGCTGGTGTATTATCCTTTGTATTTTCTCGCAAAATTGGATCTCCTACTACAGATTTTCTTAAAAATCCTTCTGTGTATCCTTGTCTTACCCCTTCATTAATAGAATCTGTTAGATTGCCACCTTCAATATAAACTTCTTGACCTATTTTTACAAAAATAACTGCCATACCTGTATCTTGACAAATAGGTATCATTTCTTCTCCTGCAATGGCTAAATTTTCTTCTAACTGGTTTAAAATTTGTTTTCCTAATGGAGACTCTTCTTCCTTTACAGCAAGTTCAAAGGCTTTTTTCATATCTTCTGATAGAAAATGATTAGCTTCAATGCACATTTCCTTTATATTTTTTATAATTTCACTGCAATTAATGACTCTCATTACAATCCTCCCTTTTTCCACTCTCTCCCCTATCATAGTTCATTCCTTATTATTTAGCAAGGCATTTGACTATTATTTATGATATAATACTTACAGTAAGCCAAGCACAAAGCATTGGCAAATGTGATAAGATTATGAACCAAGTTTATAATCTAAAAGATGCTTATATTAGAAGAAGTTTTACTTCTTACACATTATTTTTAGAATGGAGATTACTATGAAAAAAACATTTGGAGTTTTTGCTCATGTAGATAGTGGGAAAACAACATTTTGTGAACAGCTCCTTTCTCTTATAGGAAAAGATAAATCAGAAAATGTACATGAAAAAACTACTACACTAGATTCTCATGAATTAGAGAAAAAACGAGGAATTACTATTTTTGCTGACCAAGTAAAGATTAACTATAATAGTGACTGTTATTATTTTATTGATACTCCGGGGCATATGGATTTTTCTGGTGAAGCAGAACGAAGTATTCCTGCTCTTGATTATGCTATTTTATTAATTGATGGTACAAAGGGGGTACAAGCCCATACAATTACTTTATTTCGCCTACTTAAAACATATCATATTCCTACTTTTTTGTTTATTAATAAAATAGATATGATGTTAAAAGAAAAAAATATAGAACATCCAACTGAACTTGAATTAGAAAAAATGCTTTCCCCTATTATCGAGACAATAAAACATCGGCTTACCCCTGATATTTGTCTTCTTTCTCAACGTTCCAATTTTGACTATAACACTATGTCAGATAACATTGATATAAATTGTTATGAGGAATATTTAGCAGAAAGAGACGATGAATTTTTAGAATCCTATTTAAACGATACTGTCACTCCTTTTATAGTAAAAGACTGTATGTCAAAGCTAATTAAGGCACGTAAATTATTTCCAATAGGATATGGAAGTAGCTTACATGGTGATTATTTATTATCATTTTTTCATTTATTTCATATACTCACATATACAAATTATGAAAATGAACAGGTGCTACACCAATCATTTGAAGGTATTGTATATAAAATACGTCATGATAAAAATAATCGTCCCATTCATTTTATAAAGGCAGTTACAGGAAAATTACAAGTAAAGGATGAATTTGTATTTTCTAACTTAGAAAGTAATAATAACTCTGATGATATAATAAAAGAAAAAATTAATGAACTTCGCTTTTATGAAGGAAATCAATTTTCTACTACTCCTTATGTTTGTTCTGGTGATATATTTGCTGCGATAGGTTTAACAGTGCCAAAATGTGGCGATAAAATTTTTATTTCACCAACTATTAATGATTTAAAAAATACTTCTAATTTTTATTTAAAATCAGCTATACAATCAAAAGTAAAACCGTTTGGCAATGTAGATATTACTGCTCTATTAAAAGTATTAAAACAGTTAGAGGCAGAGGAGCCATTGCTATCTGTTACTTATGAACATACATTAAAAGAACTTCATGTATATGTTATGGGAAACATTCAACTAGAAATATTAAAACAAATGATCGCTAGTCGCTTCGGATATGAGGTAGATTTTGAACAACCTAAAGTTGTCTATGCTGAAACCATACAAGATGCTGTTATGGGATATGGGCATTTTGAACCATTAAGACATTATGCAGAGGTTAACTTGCTTTTATCTCCTAATAAACCAAATACAGGCATTACCTTTGAAAGTAAATGTCATGTAGATGAATTAAGTCTTAATTATCAAAATTTGATTAAGCAACATATATTTGAGAAGACTCATAAAGGAATTTTAACTGGATTTCCTATTACTGATATTCATATTACTCTTATTGCTGGCAGAGCACATATAAAACATACAGAAGGTGGAGATTTTAGAGAAGCAACTTATAGAGCGATTCGTCAAGGTTTAGAAAAAGCAAATAATATTTTACTTGAACCTTTTTATGATTTTGAAATTAATGGCCCTATTGATTGCCTTGGAAAAGTATTATCAGATATTCCTAAAATGAGTGGAAGTTTTGAGCCTCCAGAACAACAAAATGATTTTTTCTCTTTACAGGGACGTGGGCCTGTATCTACGTTTATGAATTATTCTACTGATTTGATTTCTTATTCCAAAGGGCTTGCTTCTATTTCTTTTGTATTTTCTGGCTATGATAAATGTCATAATCCAGAGAAGGTTATTGCTACCATTGGATATAATAAAGGAGAGGATAAGGAAAATACTTCTTGTTCTGTATTCTGTTCAAAAGGTACTTCTTTTGTTGTTAATTGGGATGAGGCTGAGAAGTATATGCATTGTATTGATAGGTAATGATTTTTAATAGCTAGGCCGTTGTTTCTAGCATTTGTAGTAAATTAATTTTTTTATATAATAAAAGATTGTAAGTAGCATAATTGAATTTTTATAATTATGTTTCATTATAGTTTTCTAAAATCTATTTAGGAAACGATTGAAACATATATTTTTTGCTACTTACAATCTTTTTAATTAATAGGTCTTTGCTTGAGTAAAAATATTATTCTATGTGGAATTATAAATTTAACTTGCACTTCTGTAATAGACATTCGCAACCTTCTTTTACATCTTCATATGTTTGATTAAAATTTCCTGTGTACCAAGGGTCTGCGATATCCCCTTTTCTATTTGTAAAATCTAATAATTTTGATACTTTACTTCCTGGATCACTTCCTATTATTCTCATTATATTTTTTATATTCCATGAATCCATGGCAATTAAATAATCAAATTGGGTGTATTCATCTTTTGTTAACTGTCTTGCTTTATGGTTTCCACATGGAATATTTTCTTGTTGTAATTTTTTTCTAGTTCCATGATGTACTGGATTTCCTATTTCTTCTCTGCTTGTCCCAGCAGAATCAATATAAAATTTATGTTCTAACCCAGCTTTTTTTACCATATCTTTCATAACGTATTCTGCCATGGTAGAGCGACAGATGTTGCCGTGGCAGATGAATAGTATTTTTATCATAGTAATTGTTTGCTCCTTTTTGCCCGGAAATTCCCTATTTTGCGAGGTATCCTAGGGGTATGATTGAATTGTTGTTTGGTTGTTAAGTAAGCAAATTATAGCATAATTTAGCAAGTTGTGACTACCTGTTAGTAGTAAAAATAGTAGTAAAACGGAAATTCCTACTACTAAGGGTTATATCTCATAATCTGCATACCCAGAGAGCATACTTTCAACACTCTTAAGAAAATGCTTTGAATTGTCATCAAATGTATATTCCCCAAGTGTGACATGATACACACTCCCCGTATATTCTGTCACAAAAATTGCATCATATAACTGTTGGATTTTCTGTTCAATTGTAACGACCGTCTTTCCTTCTTCCACCTTAAAAGATTCATTCGCATTTAACAATCCTGCAGCCAACCATTCTCCCTTATCAGAATCTTTATATATGTCCATAAAGGGTTTTGAGTTTCTTCCACAAATAAACTCATTATAAAGTGTTATATCAACTATCTTTAGACCAACCAAAATTGGAACAACATACATTAGCAAAAGTTGTTTTCCTCTTCCTTCAGAAAAAGAAAAATTCCATTTCCGGCTCTCATGAGTCGGTGCGAATACTGCTGTTTTCACTTGTCGGTAAAAACGAGTGGCTTCTCGTAACTCCATGTTATATGTATCTATTACCTTCCGACATATCCGTTCTAAAGCATATCCTGTTTCCATCCCCATTTCACGATAAAACGCTGTCTTATCTGCAGGAGGCAAAGATATACGCATATCAAAAAATCTATCCAAATACCTACACGCATCAAACGTACTTCCATAATGATGCTTTATCGTATGTTGGAGTTCTCCTAAATTAACAGAAAAAACAAATGTGATTCTTTCATCACACAAATAGTGCTTTATCCTTTCCAATAATTGAACCGCATAACTAGGTTTACACCTGTCCAATTCATCTATAAAAACTACTAAACGGTTTCCTCTTTCTACCAATAACTCAGCAAAGAAATTCTTGATGTTTTCATGCAGATTTTTTTCCTCTTTAATCTTTGTAAGCGGATTTTCACTTTTTAAATTCTCTATAATACCATTAATATTTCTTCCAGTAAATGCCTCTAAAACAGAACCCGCCAATTTGAATACGTTGCTGTTATCATCAAAAACATAATTTATTCCTAACTGTTTTACTATTTCATATACCAACGATAATATTGGGTCTGTATCATTATCATTTTCCCAAGCATCATAATAAACCGCCACATTATAATTCTCTGACACTTCTTCTTGTTTCGGAAAAGGAAGTTTGTATAAAATTGTTGCTTTCTTTTCATCATCCATATCGCTCATCGGATTTTTTGCATTTATTAGCAACATAGATTGTTTTACAAAAAAAGTTTTTTTTTTTTTTTATCTGCCGTCAATAGCAATAGAAGAAGCTCCTTCTTGTGCTAATATCAAATCATAAAAACGCACCAGGTCCTTGTTTCGTTTCAACAAGTCTTTCTTTAGTGTTTGTATTAGGTTTACTTCTGTAGGAATCAATTCAAAGCTATTCATGTCCATTCGCTCCTTTGTATTTTTCTTCCAACTTATGCATAATTCTTTCACTTCTTTTTTGGATTAGTTTAATTAAATTATTCGCATACCTCCTATAAGCATCACGTAAAACTTCTTTGTTATTTTCATTGATATTGCCGGAAACAATATCCTTCCACCATATATTAGAAGTATTACCAGGAAATACAGATTCGTTTTCCGACACAGGAATTTTCACATTTTCCTCACTCGTAGCCAATGATATAATTCTATAATCTTCTTTTTCAGCATCCATAACAAAATCCTGTAGTAACCAAAAATCTATAAATGTTTTAAATGCCTCTTTCCCATACTGATTGTTACTAAAACTCAACAAAAAGTTTTTTTCTATATCATTATGTAATGTATTCCATAATGATTGCGGAAATTTTGATTTGGCGACCTTTCTCAAATAGAATCTTTGAATTTCATAAAGTGTCAAATCTATTCTATCAAATAAACTTCCACCACCAGCTCTAGCAGTATTTATTGTTGGAATACGATGTACTGGCCATAACATATGCCCTCCAATAGTTCTTACATATAATAAATACTCTCCGATTTCTCTATCTTCAATTCCAACATAATGTGCCCACGCTCTTGAAGGACCAATGTAATCGCAACTTAATCTAACCCCGTTATAATTTACCAAATTAAATTTAGCACTGTTTTCTATATGTAATTTCAATATCTCATCCTTACTCCATATTTGTAGCAAGTCACGATATAACCTATTACTACATCCATCAGCATCTCTATAACACAATCCCTTTACTGTTGCAGAGGCACATCTTCTTGTCATGCATTTATTTCCAGAATTACAAACTCTATAATCATCTGCCTTATATGAATCGTCCGACCATCCCATCGCATCATTAATATAACAATAATCTACCTTTATCGTTTGTTTCATCATTCGCATTCTCCTCAAAATTTCTAATAATTATTATATCGTCACCCTCACCATTTTTCCATAGAAAAAACGCCCCAGTATAACCCGGAGCGTCTCTGCCGCGTAGCAATGCTACACTACTTTAAACATTTTCTGCGATACCACTTTGGCATCATTTTTCTTCTCTATCTCTGCCTGTGCTTTTCTGAACTCTTCCATCCGTTTCAATTCTTCCTCGGCATCATCAAAACTGATATGCGTGTACACATTCATGGTAACGCTTATATCTGAATGCCCCATGAGGTATTGCAGTGTCTTTGGATTCATTCCCGACTTTGCCATGTTGGAACAATAGGTATGGCGGCACACATGAGGCGTGATATTAGGCATCTGCACTCGGTAGATATCGTTGTACCGTCCAACCATACGATTGAACCTGTTGTAGTGGTATAGTAAATTTGTAACAACTTGTTCGAATAATATATTATAATAGTATTCAAATAAGGAGGACATCACTATGTCAGTACATTACAGCGAAGATTTCAAAAAAGAAGTCGTTAAAGCCTATATGGCTGGTAATAAATCAACCGTTCAAATAGCTACTGATTATAATATTGCCAAAAGTACTGTTAGCCAATGGGTTAATCAGTATAAG
>CALWGN010000091.1 GCA_944380055.1 uncultured Lachnospiraceae bacterium | reverse complement strand
TTTTTAGCAGGACAATGTTTAGAAGCGGCTATATTAGGATTTATGTTTTTTGTTACATTAACAATATTTCAGTTTCCATATGCATTATTAATAGGAGTATTAGTAGCGTTTACTGCTTTAATTCCAATTATAGGTGCTTTTGTAGGGTGTATTATAGGAGCATTTTTAATTTTAATGATAAGTCCAATAAAAGCGATTGCTTTCGTTGTTCTGTTTCTAGTATTACAACAAATTGAGCAATCATTAGTTTATCCTCATGTAGTAGGAAGTTCTGTTGGACTTCCTTCCATATGGGTGTTGGCAGCAGTAATATTAGGTGGAAATTTAATGGGGATTGTAGGAATGTTAATCTTTATTCCATTAGTTTCTGTTGCATATACATTTCTTAGGGCAGAAGTTAATCGTCGTTTAAGAATAAAACATATTAAAAAAGAAAAAATAGTAGAAGCTGTTGATGTAGCTGATGAAATTGAGAGAATAAAAGAAGAATGTGAGGAAGAATAAATAGAAAAAGGGTTGTTGGGAAAATTTGCTTTTTCCTAATAACCCTTTTATATTTAAGCATCTAATAAGAAATGACTTCATACGAAGAACTAGACTCTATAAGTTTAGAAACAGGAACAAAGGAGAATCCTTTCTTTTGCAACGTTTGAATAATAATTTCTAATGCATTTTTCGTATATTTCCCATCATTATGGAACAAAATAATAGAGCCATTAGAAAGATTTTTATGATTTACAACAGTGTCAATAATACAGTCTGTTCGATATCCTTTCCAGTCTAAACTATCAATGTTCCATTGGATTGTATTATAATTAAGCTGTTTTGCACAAGAAATTAGAAAAGAGTTATAACTGCCATATGGTGGTCGAAAGAGAGTCATATCTGTTCCAGTTAATTGCTTGATGGTTGTATGTAACTGAGAAATTTCATATTGAATTTTTTCTTTTGAAAGTTCATTCATTTCAGAATAGCTTTGACTATAATTTCCTATGTCATGGCCAGCTAAAGAAATGGTTTTCACATCATCAGGATAGGAAGATACCCATTCTCCAGTAACAAAAAAGGTAGCATGAATATTATATTTATCTAATATAGATAAAATTTCTGAAATTTGTTCATTAGTACCTGTAGCATCAAATGTAAGGGAGAGAATTTGCTTATCAGTATGTATACTTGTTATAGGTAAATCATACGTTTGAACAGCCAAGCTTACAGAAAAAACACTAGGAATGTAGGTAACACATCCTATAATAAGTAAAACAGCAATAGCTATAATAATACCGTTTTGTAACCTTCTTATTACAAAAGAGGAATGTTTTAAATGATTAAAAAAACGTTTCACATAATATCTCCATTTCAATTCTATTAGTATACTATATGAAAATAAATAAAAAACATTCCTAATGCAATGGACTTAAGATTAAAGAACATATATTCTTCTAAAATGTAAAATTTACGAAAAAAATATGTAAAAATAAATGTAACATATGGAAAGTATAAATAAAATATTTGTAAAGTTTAAAAAAATATGATATAAAGTTATTTGTAGAATTATGTAAAAAATGAAAGAGAAATTTCATTAGGAAAGGATGGGTCATTATTATGAGACTGGAAGATGTTTCCTTGCTGTTCCAATTTATTGGCGGTTTGGGAATGTTTTTATACGGAATGAATATAATGGCAGATGGATTACAAAAGTCTGCTGGAGACCGTATGAAGCAATTATTAGGTTATTTAACAAATAACCGATTTGTAGCTATTTTAGTGGGAACACTAGTAACAGCAATTATTCAAAGCTCTTCTGCAACAACTGTTATGGTTGTAGGTTTTGTTAATGCAGGTTTATTAACATTAGGACAAGCGGTAGGAGTTATTATGGGTGCTAATATTGGTACAACAGTAACTAGTTGGTTAGTATCTATGAGTGACTGGGGCGATGCATTAAAGCCTGAGTTTTTTGCACCACTATTAGTTGGAATTGGTGCAGCAATTCTTATGTTTTGTAAATCAAGAAAAAAGAAAGATGTAGGAGAAATTTTAGTAGGATTTGGCTTACTGTTTATTGGTCTATCCTTTATGTCAGGATCTATTGAGCCATATAGTGATGCTCCTATTTTTAGTCAAGCATTTGCTGTTTTAGGAAGAAATCCTATTCTTGGTATTCTTGCAGGTTGCATTGTAACAGCAATTATTCAAAGTTCCTCTGCATCTGTTGGGATATTACAAGTATTAGCGGCCAATGGAGTAGTAAATTGGAATTCAGCTATTTTTATTACATTAGGGCAAAATATAGGTACTTGTGTAACTGCAATGATTTCTAGTGCTGGAGCTCATAAAACAGCGAAACGAGCAGCTATTATTCACCTATTATTTAATACAATTGGTGCAGTAGTTTTTGGAATTATTATGTTTGTAATATTCCAAGTATGGAGTGATTTTGCAGCTTCTAGTATTAGTAGTACACAAATTTCTATTTTCCATACGATTTTTAATATTTCAAATACATTGATTTTATTCCCATTTGCTAATGCTTTAGTAAAATTATCAGGTATGATTATTAAAGAAGACTTAGAAGAAGAAGCAGAAGTAAGAGATGCTGTTACACATTTAGATGATCGTATTTTAGAATCTCCATCTTTTGCTCTTGAAACAGTAGAAAAAGAAGTAGTTAGCATGGCTTATTTAGTTAGAGAAACTGCATTAACATCAATTAAAGCAGCAATGACAGGAAATCAAGAAGCCATCAGTAATGTTTTTAAAAATGAGAAAATTATTAATACAAGAGAAAAGGATCTAACAGAGTATCTTGTAAAAATTAATAATACATCACTATCTGACAAACAACATTTAGTAGTTAAAAATTTACTTTATAGTATAAGTGATTTAGAGCGTATTGGTGATCATGCAGAAAATATTGCAGAATTAACTCAAAGTATGTTAAATGATCAAATTCGTTTTTCAGCAAGTGCATTAGAAGAGTTACAAACAATTAGTAATAAAGTAGATGATGCTATTACAACAGCCATTGAAGCTAGAGAACATGGTGATATTGCAAAAGTTCGCCTTGTCTTAGAATATGAGGATAGTGTAGATGCATTAGAGGAAGAAATGAGAGAAGCACACATTAGGCGTCTTTCAAACAACCAATGTAAGGCAGAGAGTGGTGTTATATTCCTTGATATTATTAGCAACCTAGAACGTATGGCAGACCATGCAGTGAATATTGTTGGATATGTAAAGGATGAAATATAAAAGCTTCTATAATATTTGATTTTCCTTATTGTTTGGAATAAAACAATAAAAAAGCATCATAATAGAAATATACGCTTTAAAATACTATTTATAGTGTAGTATATATTGTGTTTAGAAAGGTTGATGTTTTATGGGAAAGAAAAAGGATAAAAAAATAGATTTGCAAAATTTAACACCAGAAGAACAATTAAAACTTGAAATAGCCACTGAATTAGGACTTTTTGATAAAGTAATAGATGGTGGTTGGAAATGTTTGACAGCAAAAGAATCTGGTCGTATTGGCGGAATTATTTCCAAAAGAAAAAAGGAAATGAAAAAAGAAGCGTTACGAAGAGAAGAAATAGAATAACAGCATATAATAAGTGGCAAGTGGTTATTAAAATGCTATAACAAACATGAAAACATGAAAATATGAAAATATGAGAAAAAATAGGGAAAGTAATAGTTTTTATTACTTTCCCTAAAAAATTCATTAATTTAAATCCATATCATCAAGATCATCAGTAATCTCATTGTTATTGAAAAATTCTTTACCAATTACCTTTCTATCATCTCTTATTTTTTCAATTGTTTTTGATAAAAGTTCTTTTACTTCTAAAGGATTTTTAATATTTCTTAAATAAATTTCTTTGTCAGAGTCTGCTTTTGTCTATAGAGTAATCGTTCCGGTTCCAAATATTTTTTGAGAAAAAGAACGAGTTAAGCATAAATCGACAACACGATATAACAAAACTTCATCATAGTGGGTAGTAAATAACCCTTGTTGCTCATATAAACGATCATTTCTTACTTCATATGTTGTAAAGCTAAATGGAAACCACATAAAATGTTTTCTATCTTTCCAAATAGTGGTACGTTCTGTCGTCATAATATCTCCCTCCTAATAATCAATTAGTAGTGTAAATTACAATTAATAGTATAGCTATTCAGTTATATATCCTATTATATAGAAATCTAAAAGGGAATACAATGAAAATTTTTAAAAAGAAAAAAGAACTCTGATTTAAAGTTTTAAATCAAAGTTCTTTTTTGTTAATTACATTCCTTGGTGGAATGTTCTGTTAATTACATCATCTTGTTGTTCTTTTGTTAACTTAATAAAGTTTACTGCATATCCAGAAACACGAACTGTTAATTGAGGATATTTTTCTGGATGAGCTTGAGCATCTAATAATGTTTCTCTGTTGAATACATTAACGTTTAAGTGATGTCCACCTTGTTCTGCATAACCATCTAACATGTTTACTAAATTTTCTACTTGTTGTGCGTTGTTCATAATAAAAACCTCCATATGATAAAAAATATTTTCATAATTATTATATTTTTATTATAGCATAAAAATTAAAAAAGTCTACAATTTACTTGTATTTTTTTAAGAACATAGTCAAAAAATATAATTAATTTGTAAAAAAATACAAAAAATATAAAATTAATTATAAAAAATAAAAAGTAATCCAAAAGAGGATATACTTGCGAACTAAATAGTAGGCGTGTATAGTATAGACAAAAGATTAATGAATATAGGAGAAAATATTTATGTATAAAGTAATGATTGTAGAAGATGATGTGACCATTGCAAGAATTCTTGCACATAATATGAGAAAATGGGGATTAGATACTTATATTGTAAAAGATTTTTCATCGGTAACAAAAGAATTTTTAAAGGAGAAGCCACATATTATTTTGCTAGATATTACACTGCCTTTTTTTAATGGTTATTATTGGTGTAGCGAAATTAGAAAAATATCTCCAGTACCTATTGTTTTTATATCTTCCAATTCTGCTAGTATGGATATTATTATGGCAATGAATATGGGAGGAGATGATTTTATTACAAAGCCGTTTGATTTAGAGGTAGCTATTGCAAAAGTACAAGCATTATTAAGGCGAGTATATTCGTATAGAGAAGAAAGTAAAATATTAGAGCATAAAGGTACTATGCTACATTTAGGAGAAAGTATTTTGTTATATAACAATCAAAAAATTGATTTAACGAAAAATGAGGTGCGTATTTTACAATTATTATTAGAACGAAAAGGAAACGTTGTAGCAAGAGATACTATTATGAAACGATTGTGGGAAGACGAAAGTTTTGTAGATGATAATACACTAACAGTAAATGTTACTAGATTAAGAAAGAAATTAGAAGACTATGGATTAAGTGATTTTATTCAAACAAAAAAAGGACAAGGATATATTATTACAACAGATTTATTATAAGGTAAGAAAGGATAATATATATATGTGGAAAAGGTATATAAAATATAGAAAGTCAATGATTCTCTTTTTTCTTATTGTTAGTTTGTTTTTACCATTTATACAATGGCTCTTTATACAACCGATAGAACCAATTTTATATGCAGTAGAAGTGCTAGGAATAGGATATATATTATTTACCATTATTGATTATATAAAATTTATAGAAAAGCATAGTTATTTGAGTAAATGTGTAAACGAAAAGAAACATTCTTTTGAAATTCTACAGTTACCTGAAGCCAATAATCAAATAGAAGAAGATTATGAGAAAATTATTCGTAGTATGTATGAAAAGAAAAAGCAGATGGAAGAAGAATTTTATAGTGTTTATGAAAGGCAAGAACAATACTATACTACATGGGTACATCAAATCAAAACACCTATTTCAGCTATTTTACTTCTCTTAAAGGAATTAGAGATGAAAGGAGTAAGTGTTACTGATTTGCAAGTTGAAATGTTAAAAATTGAGCAATATATAGATATGGTTTTACAATACATTCGCATGGAAGAAAAAACAACAGACTTAGTATTGTATAGAATAAATATAGATAAAGTAGTAAAGCAAGCAGTAAAAAAATTTGCTGTTTTGTTTTTTCAAAAGCGATTGGAGTTACATATTGGAGAAATTACAATGAAAGCTATTTCTGATGAAAAATGGCTTTCTTTTGTCATTGAGCAAATTGTTTCTAATGGAGTGAAATATACAAATAAAGGTAAAATATCTATTTATCAAGAAGGTGAACATACATTAGTTATTGAAGATACTGGTATAGGAATACCAAAGGAAGATATTAAGCGAATTTTTCATAAAGGTTATACAGGCTGGAATGGTAGAGAATATAAAAAAGCAAGTGGAATAGGACTATTTCTGTGTAAAGGAATTTTAAATAAGCTTGGTCACAATATAGAAATAGAGTCAGAGTTAGGGAAAGGAACCAAAGTAAAAATAATATTTTTAGAAGAAAAATGGAGAATGTTCTAACTTAAGTATTTGTGACAAAAATGTAAGGTTATATGCAAAACTGTAAGATACATCTATGGTGATATAAAAAAATGGGTATTAAAATAAATAATATCAATGAAACGTCATAAGGAGGACAGAAATATGTCTTTATTAAAGGTAGAACATATTAAAAAAGTTTACACATCTCGATTCGGAGGAGTCAAGCATCAAGCATTATCAGATGTAAGTTTTGAAGTAGAAGATGGAGAATATGTAGCAATTATGGGAGAGTCTGGCTCAGGAAAGACTACATTATTAAATATTTTAGCATCGCTAGATACTCCTACATCAGGTAATATATTTCTAGATAGAAGGAATTTTAAAGATAATAAGGACAAGGATATTACGACATTTAGAAGAGAGAATTAAGGGTATGTAATTCAGGATTTT
>CALWGN010000090.1 GCA_944380055.1 uncultured Lachnospiraceae bacterium | reverse complement strand
ATGAAGCAACTAGTGGTTTAGATCCATTGTTTCGTGATGAAATTTTGGATTTACTTAGAGAATTTACAGAAGATGAGAACCATTCCATTATTATGTGTTCTCATATCACCGGTGATTTAGATAAAATAGCAGACTATATTGCTTATATTCATAAGGGGAAGCTTCTGTTTATAAGAACTTATGATGAAATTAGAAATGATTACGGTATTATTAGTTGTAGAAAGGATATATTTGAAACGTTAAGAGAAGATGACATTGTTTTTTATAGAAAAGAAACTTATGGATATAAAGTATTAGTAAAAAATAGAAGAGAGATTTCTAACGTATTTAAAGATTTAGAAATAGAAAACACAACGATTGAGGATATTATGTTGTTCTATGTAAAAGGGGAGAGAGTAGTATGAAAGGTATTATGTTAAAAGATTTTTATGAAGCATTTGTTATAAAAAAGAATTTTATTCAATTTCTTGCGATAATACTAATAAATATAGCAATGGTATTAATAATGAGAGATAATTTTGGATTTGCAATGTTGACAATGTTTCTTATTCCTTTTTGGGGTAATTGGTTAATATCTATAACAAGATAATGTGATACAGTTTCTGATTTTGACACATATCAATTGGTCTATCCGTTGACCAAGAAGGAAATCCTATTATCTAAATATATAATAGGAATCCTTTCTCAAATGTTTCTGTGTATAGTATATTTTCTATTTTTATTAATTTATGTTTATGTCTGTAAAGCAGTTGTATTTTCAGATGCCATTAAAATATGGGAGACAGGGAGTGTTATTTCTTTCCTATATTTATCCATTTCCTATACTTTATTTTTTTCTTTAGGAAGTAAAAAAGGGATGATTGTATCTATGTTTCTAGTGATTGTAGGTATTTTATTCTATACCATGCATCAGCTATATATAATTGATCAGTTTCAGTCAAATAAAGCTTTTTTAGTTTATATAAATTCACCGCCTATATTTTTGTTAAGTATTATAATCTCTATATTGGCTGTAATTGCTAGTTATTTCCTTTCTGTAAAGATATATACGAAAAAGCACTCATAATTATTTTATTTATTAGTTGATTCATTTATCAACCTTTTCGTTATTTGCATTTATGTCTTGTATTATGTCATGCATTGATACCATATTAGGACAGCTACCTCATTTCCTTTCAAGTGATTATTATTCTATATTTTGAGGTCTTTATGAATAATTGTACCAGTTGGCATTCTAAATATTTGTTCTTATAATGTAATACGAAGAATTGAGCTAAAAGTATAGAAAAAATAATAGAAAACAAGTATAATGTTAAGTACTAATTTATATTAATGAATAATAAAATATATATTAGAATATATATATAGGTGGAGAGATAATTATGTGGAAATATATAAAACCAGAGGAATTAACAAATAATCCTTTTGAAATGATAGGAAAGGATTGGATGCTTGTAACAGCAGGAAATAAAGAACAATGTAATACAATGACTGCCTCTTGGGGAGGACTTGGTATTATGTGGGGAAAACAAGTTGCATTTGTATTTGTTCGTCCACAAAGATATACAAAGGAGTTTATTGATAAAGAAGAACGTTTTACATTAACATTTTTTTCTAAAGAATATAAAAAAGAATTAGGATATTTAGGTAAAGTATCTGGACGTGATGAAAACAAAATTGAAAAAGCAAATCTTACAGTATCATATGAAAATGAAGTACCATATTTTGAAGAAGCTAATATTGTATTAGTATGTAAAAAGCTATATCATCAATATTTAGAGGAACAATGTTTTATTGGTACAGAAAATGTTGAAAAATGGTATCCAGATAAAGATTTTCATATGATGTATGTAGTAGAAATTGAAGATGTATTAATCAAAACAAATAGTTAATAATATAAAAAATAATCTAAAAAATAATCTAGAATTATTAAAGGAACAAAGTTTAATGAGTTTGGCTAAAAGGTCAGACTCATTTTTTTATGATATAGGAAAACTTCCATCACAAAAAATATTTAACAAAATGTCTTAATTTTATGGATATGTTGTTATAAATTTGTCAATTATATAAAATAGAGTACGTCTTTTACTTGAACCCTTTTTAAAATAGTGGTAGAATAACAAGTAATATTAAGGGGATTAAAGTAAATGAATGAAAAAGAGGTGTATGTGTGACAACAATTTATTTTAATGGAAAAATTATAACAATGGATGAAAAACAGCCAACTGTTCAGGCTATTTGTGTAGAGAATGGTAGGATTAAAGATGTAGGAACGTTAGATGAAATTTTAAAGAATAAAGATGAGAATACGAAAATGATTGATTTAGAAGGAAAAACTATGCTTCCAGGGTTTATAGATGGACATTCTCATTTTGTTTCTTTGGCAAATTCCCTTTCTCAATGTCAATTAGGTGGGGCAACATCTTTTGATGACATTATACAATTGATGAAGCAGTTTATTGCGAAAAATGGCATAAAAGAAGACGAGTGGGTAACAGGTGTTTCTTATGATCACAATTTTCTAAAAGAGAAAGTGCATCCTAATCGTCAAATTTTAGACAAAATATCATGTACAAATCCAATATTAATTATTCACGCTTCTTCCCATATGGGAGTTGCTAATACAAAGGCATTAAAGCTTCTTGGCCTAGATTGTTCTACAAAAGATCCAGAAGGTGGTAAATTTGGTCGAGAAGAAGATGGACAAACATTAAGTGGATATATGGAAGAGAATGCTTTTATTAACACACAAAAGAAAGTTCCAATGATTGGGTTTGATAAATTAATTCAGTTGTTAGAAAAAGCACAAAATATTTATGCTAGTTATGGTATTACAACTGTCCAAGATGGATTTGTTCCAAAAGAGTTGTATCAGCTATTTGATTATGTAGCAAAGAAAAAATTGTTAAAATTAGATGTTGTAGGGTATTTAGATTTAAAACAAAGTGGAGAAATTTATAAAGACAGTCCTTATGTAGGAGAATATATAAATCATTTTAAAATCGGTGGATATAAAATATTTTTAGATGGTTCTCCCCAAGGAAAAACTGCATGGATGAAAGAGCCATATAAAAATAGCGAAGATTACTGTGGATATCCCGTATTAAAGGATGAAAAATTATACGAGTTAATAGAAACATCTCTAGATAATAAAGCACAGCTACTAGCACATTGTAATGGAGATGCAGCCGCAGAGCAGTATATTACTCAGTTTGAACGTGTATTAAACAATCGTATAGAGAAAGAAACCTATCGACCAGTTATGATACATGCTCAGTTTGTTCATAATGAGCAATTAGACCGTATGAAAATAATCAATATGATACCATCATTTTTTAATGCACACACATATTATTGGGGAGATGTTCATATTAAAAATGTAGGATATGAACGGGCAAGTAAAATCTCACCGATAAAATGTGCAGTAGATAAAAATATGCCATTTACTCTTCATCAAGATGCACCAGTAATTGCACCAGATATGTTAAAGTCCATATGGTGTGCAGTAAATCGTAAGACACGTAGTGGGACTATATTAGGTGAAGAGCAATGTGTTAGTGTATGGGAAGCATTAAAAGGTATTACGATTTATGGTGCTTATCAATATTTTGAAGAAAATACAAAAGGAACAATTGCGCAAGGTAAATTAGCAGATTTGGTTATTTTAGATAAAAATCCACTTACTTGCTCCAAATTGGAAATAGATAGTATTCAAGTGCTTGAAACAATGAAAGAAGGCGAAACAATTTATAAAGCAAACTAGTTTAAGAAGTAATGCGACCTATTTTTCAAGAATAGGTCGCAAATAAAAGTGTAGTGACAATTTTATAGACATAAAGGAGAACCATTTAATGAACTATGAACAAATTACGCTTTCAGTTTCGTATGAGAAAGCAAATGTAACAAAATTAGGAGAACCAGCTAAGTTAGAAGCTTACATATTAAAAACAGGGGAAGAAAAGATACGTCCTGCCATTCTTATTTGTCCAGGTGGTGGATAT
>CALWGN010000089.1 GCA_944380055.1 uncultured Lachnospiraceae bacterium | reverse complement strand
ATATGATTTGCACTATGTCTTACAGCTAACCGTTCTGCAATATCTCTATCTGGATAAATAACCTCATCTGCTCCATTTCTTAATAAGAATTTAGCATGAATATCTCTATTTGCCTTACTAATAACATATTTTGCACCAAGTTCTTTTACTAAACTAGTAATTTCAAGGCTACTTTGGAAATTTGTTCCTATACATACAAAGCATATATCAAAATTTCTAACTCCTAAACTTTTTAGTACTTCAACATTGGTACAATCACCTATTTTAGCACTTGTTACATAAGGAAGCAAGTCCTCTAATCGTTCTTCTTTCTCATCTACTATCATAATTTCATTTCCCAAACTTGCCAAATTAAGACATAAATGCTGACCAAAGCGGCCCATACCAATAATTAATATTGACTTCATTTTCATCTCTCCTGTTATACAAACTTTTTATCCTACATTTATTTTCTCTACTGGTTGCTTTATTCTTACCATTTTTTTATGCTCTGTAAATGATAATGCAAAAGACAAACTTCCAATTCTGCCACAATACATAAGCATAATAATAATAAGCTTCGAAATAGCATTTAGCTCTCTAGTAATACCAGTAGACATACCTACTGTTCCCATAGCTGAAAATACTTCCAAAAGTACATCATCTAGTGGAAGCAACTGAATACCACAAATAGCTATTGCCGCTGTAACTGATAAAAATAAATTAATACAAAATACAGCACTGGCTTTTTTAATAGCATCATCTTCTAATCTTCGATTAAAAATATTACAGCCTTGCGTATGTTTTAGCGTAGAAACAATATATACGATTAATACTACAAATGTTGTTGTTTTAATACCTCCAGCAGTTGAGCCTGGACTACCTCCGATAAACATTAATACATCTGTTAATAGTTTGCTACTATCATGCATGGCACCAACATCTATGGTATTAAATCCTGCTGTACGAGCTGTCACAGAAGCAAACAGTGAACTTAAAATCTTACCACTTACTGACATATCTTTCATTGTATTATTATTTTCCATAAAGAAAAATAAAATAGCTCCACCAAAAATAAGCACAATTGTTGTAACTAATACAATTTTTGAATGTAACATATACTTTTTAAAATGCCATTTATTTTTCGAAATATCATCCCAAACAATAAATCCAAGCCCACCTATAACAATAAGTGACATAATTGTTACGTTTACAATCCAATCATCGTGTAAGGAAACAAGGGAGCTATAAGATTCAAACTGTCCCATTAAATCAAATCCTGCATTGCAAAAAGCAGAAATTGAGTGGAAAATACTATAATAAATTCCTTCTACAAAACCTAACATTGGAATAAAGCGTATGGATAACAATATAGCTCCTACTCCTTCAAAAAAAATAGTACCATATATTATTTTTTTTGTTAATTTAACAATACCACCTATTTGGAGAGTATTTACACTTTCTTGTAAAATCCCTCTTTCTTTTAAGCCAATTCGTTTTCTTAACATAATGGCAAAGAAGACACCAACTGTCATAAATCCTAATCCACCAATTTGTATTAGCATTATAATAACTAGTTGTCCAAACACTGTCCAATTTTGATAGGTATCTGCAACAACTAATCCTGTTACACAGGTAGCGGATGTTGCTGTAAACAAGGCATCCAACACATTAGTAAACTGTCCATTTCTACTTGAAATTGGCAAACATAACAAAAAAGTTCCTGTTAATATGATTAACAAAAAGCCTAATGCGATGGTTTGAATTTGTGTTAATTGCTTTCTTCTCCGTTTCAACATCTTACTTTTCTCCCTATTTTTAATTCTTTTGATGTATTTCTATTCTAGCACACTTAATGTTAAGATTGTATTAATTTATTGCTTTTTGGGATTTATTTATTTTACAATTTTATTACATTTTATTCGTTCTATAGATTCATTCATTTTATTACAGTATATATTAATATTTTACATTAGCCACATACTTTCTATTTATATAAAAGAGAAAACAGCTACAAATATTTCTACTTGTAGCTGTCTTCTTTGGTTCTTTAAGGTATTTTAATCATATAATGGATACTTCTGTATCAATTCCTTTACCAATAGCATTGCTTTATGTTTATTTTCTTCTACACCACTAATAGCTAGTGTGATTGCTTCTGCAATAGTATCCATATCCTCTTCTTTCATTCCTCTTGTAGTAACTGCTGGTGTTCCAAGACGAATTCCACTTGTTACAAAAGGTGATACTGGATCATTTGGAATTGTATTTTTATTACAAGTAATATTGGCTTCATCCAGAATACGCTCAGCCTCCTTTCCTGTAATTCCTTTATTTAATAAACTAACTAACATTAAATGATTGTCTGTTCCACCAGAAATAATCTCAAACCCTCTTTTTATAAGTCCGTCCGCTAGTGCCTTAGCATTTTTAACTACTTGTTCTTGATACTCTTTAAATTCATCAGACAATGCTTCCTTAAAGCAAACTGCCTTTGCAGCAATAACATGCATCAAAGGTCCACCTTGAATTCCTGGAAAGATTGCCTTATTAAAATTGTATTTTTTATTCATTTCTTCGCTAGAAAGTATCATACCACCTCTTGGCCCACGAAGAGTTTTATGAGTTGTAGTTGTTACAACATGAGCATATGGAATTGGGTTCATATGAATACCTGCTGCTACTAATCCTGCAATATGCGCCATATCAACCATTAATACTGCATTAACTTCATCTGCAATTTCTCTAAACTTTTTAAAGTCAATGGATCTTGCATAAGCACTTGCACCAGCCACAATCAACTTTGGTTTACATTCTAGTGCAATTTCTCGCACTTTTTCATAATCAATAAATCCATTTGCATCTACTCCATAGGAAACGGCATGGAAATACTTCCCAGACATATTTACTGGGCTTCCATGTGTTAAATGTCCACCTTGATCTAAATTCATACCCATAAATGTATCACCTGGGTTTAAAATAGCAAAAAATACTGCCATATTTGCTTGTGCTCCTGAATGTGGCTGAACATTTACATATTCACAACCGAACAATTCCTTTGCTCTATTAATTGCTAATTGCTCTACTTCATCAACAAATTCGCAACCACCATAATAACGCTTCTTTGGATATCCTTCTGCATACTTATTCGTTAAATGACTCCCCATAGCTGCCATTACTGCTTTGCTTACAAAGTTTTCAGATGCAATTAATTCAATATGACTTTTTTGTCTATTTAACTCTTTATCCATAGCAAGAGCAAGTTCATTATCATAAGCTTTTATTTCATCAAATGTATACATATACTACCTCCCTTATGCAAGTTAATTATATAATATTTTATTATTTGTTTGATAGTATACCATTGTATATTAAAAAAATCTACTAAACTTTTTTACTTTTTAAAAAATTTCAGTTAGTTGAGCTAATGTTTTCTTACCAAAATGAATTGTTTCTTTTCCATTATCAGAAATAATCAAACATGGCACACTCATAATTTGATATTTTTCTTTTATTTCTGGATAGTGAGCAAGATCAAACATTTCTGCTTCTATATTTGGGTTTTCAATTGCCATTCTATGAGTAGCCATAACAAGTTCTGGACACATAGTACAAGATAAAGATACTGCTATTTTCATTTTAACAGGTCTATGAATAGAACGAATTTTCTTTAATACCTCTTCATCGATTGGTTGCCCTGGACCTGCTGTATTGTAAAGAGCAATAATAAAGGAATTAAATTCATGTCCTCCAGGCACTCCATGGAAAACAACACCTGTTTCTTCCTTTGATTCTCTACAAATCACTAATGCTGGATAATGTTCTATTTCATTATCTTCTTTTTCCATTATTTCAAATACAATTTTATCACTAAGAGATTTTGCTTCTTCTACAAAACCTTTTACTTCTGTTGATAAGGAAGAGTTATCTAAATATACTTTTACATAGACACGGTGTTTAAATCTTTCAAATACAGGTTTTAATGTTTCTCTCATCTCCCCAGTAATAAATCCTTGCTTATCAGATATGTTGTTATTTTCTATGGAATTTTCTTCACTTTTTTCTACTTTTCTTACTTTAGGCCTTTCTTCTTTTTTTAGTCCTAGCTTTTGGTACATATTAAATAAATATTTTTCTAATGAGGTAGCTGCAACT
>CALWGN010000088.1 GCA_944380055.1 uncultured Lachnospiraceae bacterium | reverse complement strand
CAAATGAAAGGAGAAAAACACATGAAAAAATATTATAAATTAAACTTAAAAAACTATATACTAGTGACATTATATATTATAGCAATATTTGCTTTATTAGTAGAATGTACAGACTTTAAGATTCTATTAATTACAAAAATAATAGGCTTAACCTATTTCATAATATTCACATTTAAAAATATTATACATAGATAAGCCCAAAATATTATAAATTAAACTATAAATAAAATACACTAAAATTTCTTACTTGTCAATACCAAATTTTAAGAGGTGTAAAAAATGAAATGGTTTTATTATAAATTATTATACAAAAGAAAAACTATTTTATTATTAGATGCTATTATAAGAATTTTAATATTAAAAATTAGGAGGTATTAAAAATATGAAAGTAGCAATATATACGAGAGTAAGTACGCAAATGCAAGTAGAAAAAGGTATCTCATTAGATGCTCAAAAAAATGAATTGATAGAATATTGTAATAAAAATAATTATGATTATAATATTTTTGAAGATGCTGGAATAAGCGGAAAAAACATAACAAAAAGAAAAGAGTTACAAAAACTACTAAACAATATAAAAAACTATGATATAGTTTTATGCTATAAATTGTCTAGAATATCAAGAAGCGTAAAAGATATGGCAAATATGCTTGATAAATTTCAAAAAAACAATATACGCTTTATAAGTTTAAAGGAAAATATCGACACGGAACAAGCAACAGGGAAATTGCTTATATATGTTATCTCAATTTGTGCAGAAATTGAAAGAGATAATATAAGTGAATTTGTAAAAATGGCAAAAAAACAACAATTTGAAAGTGGAAAAGTAACAGCCAAAAAGGTACTTGGTTATGATATAGTTAATAAACAACTTGTAATAAATTTAAAAGAAGCTAAAATTATAAAGTTTATATTTGAAACATACAATAAAACACATAATTATTATCAAACCGCTAAAATATGTAATTCGAAAGGTTTTAAAGGTAAAAAAGGTCAACAATTTCACGCAAGTAGTATAAAAACAATAGTACAAAATCAAATTTATTGCGGTTTCAATAATTTTCATGGAGAAGAACAAAAAAAAGGTACTCATCAAGCTATAATTACAAAGAATTTATTTAATAAGGTAAATAATATTGCATAATTCTAAAAAATATATTAATATGGAGGTATTAAAAAATGGGAGTTTTAACAATGGAAATTGAAAAAGTTAATAAAAATATTATAAACAATCAAAAAGAAGTTGAAAGGTTAACTAAACAATTAGAAAAAGCAAAAGAAGAAAAGAAAACACAAAAAGAATATGAAAGAGACTTAAAAAAAGCAGTAGAACATGATTGCATAGAATGTATGAAAAGAGATTTTGAAAAAGAAGGCTTTGCAAATGCATGCATTAATTTGCAATTAGTAACAACAAGACAAGCAATACTTAAAAATGTGCCTGAAAGCGAACTTGAACGTCAATATTTGGATGACAATTACGAAAGAATCTTTAATAAAGTTAAAAAAATATATGCTAACAATGAAAAATCAAGAGAACAAATACAATTATTACAAAATAAAAAACAATTAGAGGAACAACAAAAACAGGAAGAACAAGACGCAAAATTCGAAAATGGTATAAAAATATTTTTCAATATATTAAAATGGATATGTATTATAATATTTGCACCAATTGTATTACTATTTATATTTATTTCTATGTGTGCAAAAGGTAAATAGGAGATATAAAAAAATATATCCCCTATTTTTATTATTTTATTGCTTATTATTTACCTTTAAAATCAACTTTAAGCCGTTTTTATTCTTAAATATGTAATTATACTATTTTAATATTATTTAAGCTAAAAAGTGCATTTATTTTTGAATTATTTAGCACAATTTTTACAAATTAAATAACTTTTTCTTATATTGTCTTTTTCTGTATAACCTGTGTATAATTCATCACCATCTTTGAAGCTTTTACCGCATTTTTGACACTTTTCTACTATTGGCATTTTCAAGTTTGTTCTTTCTCTCTTATAAATTGTATAATTGCATTTTAATCTTTTAATATCTGTGAATCTTGGCTCGTCTTTTTGTTCCACTTCTTCAGCTACTGCCTGCACTTCTTCTGGCACTTCTTCAGCCTCTTTTTTTGAAACTTCTTCCACTTCTTCAGGCACTTTCTCAACTTCTTCTTTTACTTCTTCATTACTCATAATCTTTTTCCTCCTTTAAATCTTTTATTTCCACATTTTCACCAGCTAAACAAATAGGTTGATTAAGTTCAAACCTCCTATCTAGCTGTTTTTCTGTTATTAAACACTTATGTTCAATATAATGAGGACATTTGCTATATGTACATCTATATATTTTCACTTCTCCATTTCCTCTAATTCTTTATATGCTAACATTATCATTCTGTTATTATCATAACTTCTGTGTTGATACTTCTTAATAAAGTCTTGTAATTCTTCTTTACTGTTACTTCTCCAGTATCCTCCTGTTGTTGTATCTGACATTATTATGTACTTCTTCCTTAATTTTGCTACTTCTTCAGTAAATACTTTTTCATCTTGTATGTTTGCTAATTTCATTAAACTTTTTCTACTTATTTTATTTTCTTTTCCATAAGGTATTAGTTCAATGTTCATTTGTAACCTCCTAAACTTTTTCTATTAAATCAGCCTTTATTAAATCTTGAATATACTTCTTAACTCTTTGTGTTTGTATATAATATCCATCAACGAAATTTCCTTCTAAATCTATAATGCAAATTAGTTTTGCTTTTACTATAACCCTGTTTCTCAAAATTAATAGATATTCCCTTTTGTTTAAAAGTTCTATATAATTATCATAAATTCCTCTATGTAGCATTTTAAAATTGCTATCTTTCCAAAAGCCGAATACTTCTATATCTTTTAAATTTACTTCTGACTTTATCCTGTACATTCTAATCCTCCACTTTATAATCTTTTTTATCTAACTCTATACTTTTTAAACTTTTTCTATGTACTTCCATTTGTACCCACCTGCAGTCTTTCTTTTTCCTAAACAACAAGCACTTATATGTGAATTTGGTATGCCCAATTCTCTTTGTATATCCATTGTACAAAACCATTTTTTTATTAATTTCCCATCAGTAGTATATTGTTGTACTGCCTTAGAAGATGTACTATTTCTACTTTTTGCTACAATTCTATTTCCGTACTTAAAAGAATGTTGCATATTTTCTTCTCTTGTACACCATTCAAGATTATATATACTGTTGTCGCAGAAATCATTTGTAACTACTTTTTTATGGTTTACTTCTGGCTTGTTTTGTGGATTCGGAATAAATGTTTCAGCAACTAATCTGTGTACTTGGATAGATTTATGCTTTTTGTCTTTATATAAAGATACTTCTAAATATCCGCTCTTTTTCTTTTTAGGTCTTAGTATTATACCTCTATGTAATCTTTTCTTGTTACCTCGTGAATTTATTAACTTATCTTTACTTCTCACTCTTCCTAGACTACTTACTTGATATAATTCCTCATAACCTTTTATATCTTTCCATATCTCATTCTTTTCCATATGTTCCATCTTCTTTCTTTGTTAATTCAATAGTTTTTAGACTTTTTCCTTCCTGCACTCTTTGTATCATTTGTTGAATTTTAGTTAAATCTGTTTCTGTTCTGTGTTCTACGACCACAGGCGAACTTGCTTCTACCATGCCATGAGCTGTTTTTCCTCTAAACATTGTAGTTATTTCCTTAGTCTCTCCTATTTGAGCTGATGTAAGCATATTTTCTCTTATATAGTCATCTATCATCAACATTAATTCTTGCATTTCTTCATTTGGAGATGTTATATATTTGTTATATGTAGATGTACTCATACCAGCAAATGCACAAAAGTTTTCTTTACTTGGTGGATACTTGAATTTTCTATTAATTGTAATTAATGCTTCTCGGTAATAATCAAATACTATTCTTAATTGGTCTGCACTATATTTAGGATTAGCCCCTATTAAGTTGTGTGGTCTTAATATTTCATTTATTTCAATAGAACTTAATCCCTGCACTTCTTTTTGCCCTGATATTTGAGTTGTTATCATATCTAATCTTTTTTCTAGTTCTTGTGGTAGATTATTTTTGTACTCTTCCATTATTTGATTTTTACCCGCTTGTACTAATTGTTCTTTTTTCTGTACTTCTTCTAGGTGTTCTTCTTTTGCTTTTAACATCTTTTTACCTTGATTTTTCCTTTAGCATTCCTCCTTAAATAAGTATTTCAACTCCTAAATTTAAGCCTACTATTATCAGAAGTATCGGAATAGTAATTACTATTATTGCCATAATTACTTTTATTACTATTGAATGAATATTCAAAAAAGTCCAAATTGTAAATGCTATAAATATACAAAATACTGCTATCAATATTGCTCCTCCAATTATAAATAAAATTGTTCCCATTATACTTCCTCCTTATATTTACACTTCTTCTTGTTGCATTGCTTTTCTGTTATGTCTTTAGGTTCTAAATAGCATTTATGTAATTTGCAATATGCTACTGCTTTATGTATTTTTCTTAATCTGCCATACAGGAATAAACCTATATTCCTGCGTGGCTTTATTCCTTTTCTTATTGTTTCTCGATTTTTATTCATAGGCTAGTCCTCTAAATAAAACTTTCGTTTATTAACTCTTGTATTTCTTTTACCGTCTTTTTTGCATTCCAAAAGTCGGTTGAAGAAGATTTATATGTATGAATTTTATTTAATTTGTATTCTAAATTATTAACCAGTTCAGGCAATGCTTTCAATTTCTCTTTATCAATTTTTGCGTATTCTTCGTTATATTTTCTCATTATTATACTTTCTATATTTTTCTTATCTTCTTCATAGTATTCTATACATTTGTCTAAGCTTTCTGTTATTCCACGGCAATTGTTATACTCATCTCCAAAAATATATGTACCAAAAGCTTTTGCATATCTAATTCCACTATTCTCTGAATTTGCCCATACTTTTTTATTTTTAGTTTGTTTATAATCGCAATCTCCTATAAATTCAAAACCTAATTCATTGAATTTGTTTTTTACTATATCTTTTAGTGCCTGTTCTCTATCGTAATAATACAAAAATGGCTCTTTTTCTTTTTCTGTAAAATATCTACATTTTATGTATTTATTTTTAGTATCGTATATGATTTCTATTTCTTCCGCTGGCTGTAGGTTATCACTTATTG
>CALWGN010000087.1 GCA_944380055.1 uncultured Lachnospiraceae bacterium | reverse complement strand
TTGAATAAATATTTTGTGAATACGCATAGGTCAGAATCTTGAACATGGTCTTTGGGTCAACTGCCGGATTTCTGCCTTTGGCAGAGTAAGCCTGATACAGCAAAGTGTAATCTAATTCCTCCAATTCGTGGCTCAGCAGTCTGACAGATTCATCTTCTGGAATCAAACCTTCCAAACAAAGTGGTAAAACTAGTTGATAAGTTTCACCAAGTTCGGTATAATTTTTAGTGATATGGTTATTTATTGGCATAATTAATTATATCATGAAAAGCAGGTTCTTTGGAGCCTGCTTTTCTATTTTTTGACAACAAAGGAGCTGTTGCTCCATAGATTATTCATCTATTTTGCAACAGCCCCATTATAAAATATCCATTCTGGCAGATGACAGCTAAAAATAAAAAATCAGTATATGCTTGTGTAAATAATCAAGAAAATTATATTCCACCAGAAATTAAAAATCAGACAATTAGTATTCAAGCTGATATAAAAAAAGTAATGGAAGATTTATTATTGAAACAAGATTGACAGCAGAAGTAACTTAAAAAGTGCTGTAACACTTAATGCTACAGCACTTTACACTTATTCCCCAAAAATTTCACTCATTGCCTGACGGTTATATTCATTCGCCTTTTCTGTTAATTCTTGTACCCAATCTTGTGCATTCTTTTCTCCTGAGAATACAGAATCTTCTACTCCAACATAAGGACCATCTGCACCTACAAATGCTGCAAAACCTGGAATTTGACAATCACCAAATGGAATTACCCCTTGTTTTACTTGTTCAAAATAATCATCAAAGTATTTTCCATATTTTTTGTCTTTTTCATCTTGTTCTGCTTCTGGTTTTGTTAATGTTGGGAAAAATGTTACTTGCATTTCCTTCCATACTGTTTCATCAAGAGTAATTGGTAATGGCATTGCTTGTAATGCAATTGATACACCAGCTTCCTCATCTACTAATGTTTTATAAGCTTCTACTTTAGCTTTCCAACCATCTACTCCCCATCCCATGAATTTTAATAATTCATAAGCTTCTCTTGGGTGCTCTGTTCCTGAGGAGATACCACCAAAGTCAAGAACACCAAATTTATATTGTGAGTCACTTCCCTCTACAGATGGAGTTGCATATGGAACCATTTCAATTCCTTTATTTCTATATTCATCTGTATCAAATAAATTTTTATATGTCCACCATGCATCTACTTGGAAACCAATTTTTCCTGATGCACCAGCCCAGTCATTGGCACCTAACCAAGCAACAATTTCTTCTTCTGTAACAGGAGCACGATATTTTCCTTTTATTAATTCTGCTAAATCATTTACCCCTTTTGCCCAGTTTGTTAAATCAAAGGATTCTCCATCCCAACCAAATTCACCAATACAATTTGGATCAGAAGCTACTGGATAATAAGTTACAATAGAATGGAATTGGTTAAATCCATAAATTCCTTTATCCGGTGCTGTGACATCTTTAAAAGCTTGAATCATTTCATCCCAAGTCCAATCAGTATCTGGCATTTCCACATTTAATTGTTCAAATACATTCATATCTGCATAAATAGCATCTGGAAAGAATTTCATTGGTGTTGCTAATTTTTTGTCTGTACCATAGTATCCTAATTTCGCACCATCAATACTTGGTAAAATATTTTTATTTTCTGGGTCATTTTCCCAATATTGTGTCATGTCTCCTAATAAGTCATTAGATAATGCAAAATCACAGTTACCTAAGATCATGAAACAGTCTGGTGTTTGACCAGTATTTACATAATTTAATAATGTGTCATTATAATTATCTGCTGCTCCAACATAAATTACATTAACTTTAATATTTGGGTATTTTTCCATAAATTTTTCCGCTAAGTATTCTGTTAATACCTTATTATCAAAGTTCATATAAGTTAACTCAATATTTTCTGTTGTCATTGGTGGCAATGTAGTTGTTTCTTCACTGTCACTGGCTTGTGTGTCTCCATTTGCTTGTGTTACTTCATTTCCTTGCGTTGTAGCAACTGCATCTTTATCTCCACCACCGCTACATCCTGCTAATACCCCTGCGCACATAGCTCCTGCAAGAGCAATACTTGTTACTCGTTTCCATTTTCTCATTATGAAAAACCTCCATTCTTAAATTATATAGTAAACCTTTCGGTTTTTTACATTTTGTTACTCTCCAGTAATACCTGTTCTATCAATACTTTCTATAAAATACCTTTGTAAAATGAAATACATTATTAATAATGGTAAAATACTTAGCATAGTAGCCGCCATTTTAATACCTTCATTTAAACTTCCTAATGATTCTCCTGTAACTGTACCAGCAGTTGCTCCATAACTTTCATTAAAACTACTTAAAGCTACTACCAATGTACGAAGTGCACCACCGCCACTCATTCCACTAACAAATAATTGTGTTAAATACGATTCATTCCAATACCATACAAAAGAAAATAAAAATACAACTAATATAGCTGGAGTTGCAGATGGAATTGCAATTTTAAAAAATGATTTAAAGTTTCCACAGCCATCTATTTTTGCAGCTTCAATAAGTGCTTGTGGTATTTGCCTAAAAAACTGATAAAAAATAAGGATAAATAATTGTGCTTTTAACCCTTGACCTAACAAAGAAGGAATAATAAATGCCTTTAATGACTCTAATATTTTTAAGTCATTGTATAATACATAATTTGGCATCATAGTAATTTGTGGTGGGATAATAAAGGATACGATTAAAATTCCCATACATATTTTTTTCCCTGGAAATTCAAATCTTGCAAACCCATATCCCACAATAGCACAGATACAAATATTAATAATTGTTGGTATTCCAGAAACTATAATAGAATCCTTTAGTGCTTCAATAAATTTCATAGCACGAAATGCATCAAAATAGTTTTTTGTATAAAATGTACTTGGTATCCACATAATAGATGTATCTAAAATATCTGATTTATCCATAAAACTTTTACTTACCATATACAAAAGAGGATATATATAGATAAATCCAATACTAATTAGAAGAATATAAACAACAAGTTGTTTTATTACTCCCTCTTTATCTTTTGAACCCATAAACCATTTTTTTATTTTTCCTTTATTAAGCTTTATGGAGGAGTCCTTGCTATTTGTTTTTCCATGATTAACATGCTTTTTGAATTTTCTTTGCATTTTTCTTCCCCCTCCTTCTTGCTTTTGCTTGCATTCGTTTTTGTTTTCTTAAGTCTTTTTTAGCCTGTTTTACTTTCTTATCATAGGCATCCTTTTTTGATAACAATAATAGTGCACATAATACTACTAGAATAACTATAATCAATGCGTATAACCATGCCATTGCTGATGCATACCCATACCCTTTACTTCCTGTTGTACCAAACATAGCATCTTTGATTAATACAATAATATTGTTTTGTTCATTATTGGATAAGAAAATAATTGTATAAACTGCATTTAGTAATATCATTGGTTTAATGGTTGGAAGTGTTATTTTCCAAAAACATTCCCAGCCAGAGCCACCATCTATTTTTGCCGCTTCATATAATGAGGCATCTATTTTTTGAATAGCTGCTAGAAAAATTAATATTTGTACACCCGAATACCATAAATACATAACAATATTGCTAAATAGATATACAATAGAACTAACCATAAACGTTGGTAAAAAACTGAGTATTGATTCTAGCATTGATAAATTCATACTAGGAATCGATCCTGCTCCTTGTGCAGTTAACTGATTCATAACGGGACCACTGGCAATAATTACTGGTAAGAAAAATACTAATCGAAATGCACCTTTACAACGGATTTTTCCATTTAGCAATAATGCAATAATTAGTGCAAATACAACAATAACTGGTACTGCAAGTACTGTTTTAGTCATATAAGAAACCAATTCTGTTGGAAATGTAGGATCTTCTTGAAGTATTTGAGTAAAATTTTTCATTCCAATAAATGTAATGATTCTTCCTTTTGGTGTCATCTTTACTGAGCTTAACGCATAATTAAAAGATTGAAAAAAAGGTCTAATCACAAATACAATAACTCCTATTAGCCAAGGTAAAATAAATAAATATCCAGTAAGCGCTTCTCTTGTTTTTAATTTTCCAATTTTTTTATGCCTCTTTTTCTCTTTCATACTTACTCACCTACCTTGTATGACTTAGCATCTACTGTTACCCCTTTATATGTAATTGCCTCGTCTTCATAATTAATTAATACTGTAACATCATTACTATAAACAATTTGTATTAACCCATTATCTAATTGTTCATGAGTCTTTATAATTGCACCATCTATTTTTTTATGAAAATCTTGTAACTCTTTATATACCTCTACAATTTGCTCTTTGTACACATCGTATCTTGATGTATATATATCAGAAGAATTTGTATAAATTAACTTAGAAGAATCTTCCTTCGTTAAATAATATGATGGATAAATTCCTGTCTCTACTAGCTTTAATAAATACTCTTTTCTATTAGCTTCAAAGTTACTATAATCTGCATACATAGGGATTAAACCTTTTAATGCAGTAGATAAAAATGGAACTTCTTTATCCGTGAAAATGTAATCAGATGTTGCCACAGGCATATCTAATATAGCATCTGTATACTTCCAAAAATATGCAAACGGCTCTTCTAGCGCCACATCCATAGATTCACTAATATTTGAAATAAGTCCTTCATAGTCTTTTGTTGTATCTAACCTTGTATATTCTTTCTGCCCATAAATATAAGAGAATAAGTGATTGGATATTCCTGCTAATGCCAGTTTATTTACTCCACTATCTTTATAATCTTCTATTGATAATGTTATATTTTTTATAGACTGAGCAGGTGTTAAGTACGCAAAGTAGTCATAAACTTCTTTATATGTTTCTTCTTTATACTGTCTTTCATCCATTTTCTTAATTACATTAAAAGTTGTATTTACAGTATCTGGATTCGCACGAAGTCCATCTTGGTATAAGTAAAAAGAAATAGATTTTTCTTCTGCTACCTGTAATAAATCATTAACTCCACTGTTTCCTCCAATTTTTCTATCTGCTTTATAACTTGTAATTGGAACACTATTGATTCCTCCCTTTTGCCATCCCTTATATACAGATAAAATATCTGTTACTCCTTCTTGCTCTAACTCATTATAAATGTCTATAATATCATCAGTCGTTGTCATTACAACTGCTCGTTTAAAGAATAACCAATTTTCTCTTTCTGTCCCTAGAAAGTCTAGGCGGATTTTAAATTGTTCTCCTTTTTGTTGTAATCCTTCCTTTTCAATCAAGTAATCTCTATATTGATGAGCCAGCCCTATATAATTGGCTTCATCCTCTGACACAAATGCATATTTCACTTTTATATCATATTGTGCCCGTTTTTTTTCTTTTAACGTTACTGCTGTATCTGCAGATAAAGAAGTTGGTTGAGTATAAATACGTCTCATAATAAATTTAGTAGTAATCCAATTATAATTTGTAATTGCTCCATTTGGATATGCTACTACAAAGACATCATAATCACCTTCTTCAATAATGCCTAAATACCCCATCTTGGTATCTGTATGAACCATACCATAAACAGGTGCCAATGCATATTCTGAATCATTAACTGTTTTGTATTCATCAAAAAATAAAGATAGTACTTCTGTTTCT
>CALWGN010000086.1 GCA_944380055.1 uncultured Lachnospiraceae bacterium | reverse complement strand
TAATCTATTTACACAAAATTCTTGACACTATCCTTATGTTATATTCATTGTGCATTCTTTTTCATATAACAAATACCTAATACTTTTTATTATATATTCTTTGTATTTATTATATCCTAATTTCAGTTCTTGCTTCTTGCACATCTTAAAGAAACTAAGATTCTTCTAATATTGAACTATTTGCGCTCATTATATCCTAATTTCAGTGTACTCTTTTTCATATAATGAATACGAAACATCTCTTTTAATATAATCACATTGTACTCATTGCATTCTAAGTACTGTGGCTACTTTTATATATAACAAATATGAAATACTACTTCTAATGTAACTACCTTATCCTCATTATATCAGGAAAAACTACTTTTATTTCTTAAAATTTTGTTATTATTTTGTCATGATTTTATCATTTTTGTTCTAATGTTTTTATCATTTTTTTCATATACAATAAAAATATAGTTATAGATTCGTTAAATATTATAATAAAAGGAGATAGACTTATGATAAAAAATAGAAAATCAGCTTTTATTTTGTTACTATTAATGATACAGTTAGTTCTTATATTTATTATAAAAAGAGGTTTTTTGTACGGCTCTACTGTTGATTGGATCAGTCAACATAGTGTAATACCTGAATATTTTAGAAATCAATTTTATACTACTAAACATTTATTTCCTACCTTTGCCTTTCATTTAGGCGGTGGACAAAATATTTTTAATTTTGCTTATTATGGACTTTTTAGCCCTATTATTCTTGTTTCCTATTTACTTCCAATGGTTCCAATGACTACTTATATTGCTTATTCTACTATACTAATAACACTATGTAGCACTATACTTCTTTACATATGGCTTTGCAATCATTTTTCTTATAAAATAGCATTCATTAGCTGTTTATTTTTTATATTGGCTAGTCCATTTATCTATCATAGCCATAAACATATAATGTTTATAAATTATTTTCCGTTTCTTATTTTAGGATTTGTTGGAGTGGAACGTTTACTAGAGGTGAATAAAAAAGGATTATTAATTTGCAGCATAATATTGTTAATTATGACAAGCTTTATTTTCTCCATACCTTCTATTATTGCTATCACATTGTATGGCATTTTCTACTTTTTAGAAAAAGAAGAACAGCCATCTATATGTTTGTTTATAAAAAAAGGATGGTGCTTTTTTCTTTGTATTGCCTGTGCCATTTTATGTACTGGATTTTTCCTACTTCCAATTTTTCATTCTATTATAAATGGACGCAGTCAATTACAATCAACCTTTTCATTAACGCAACTACTTTTTCCAGACTTAAACTTATCTAACGCCCTTTATAGTGCTTATGGCATTGGAGTTACATACATTGGAATTGTTAGCTGTATTGGCTTATTTTTCTTGAAAAAGAATAGTTTTCGTTTTTTAATTATTGCTTTATCATTCCTTTATTTTATACCAATTTTTATGTATGGATTAAATGATGGTCTATACATTCGTGGAAAATCATTTATTCCAATATTGCCATTAATTATTTTTCTATTGGCATCTTTCTTGTCTAGTTGTAGTACTATTTTTTCTTATTGGAAAGCCTTTATAAAAGTAATTATAGTTGTTTCCATTATATTGTTTATTTTTTTTCCTAAATGGATAAGTATGATATTTCTAGTAGACATTATCATTGTATGTTTCTCTTGTTACTTTTTTTATAAGAAGAAACAGATTAAAGTTTTAATATTTCCATCATTATGTTTTGCTAGTATTCTTTTCTTTTGTATAAATTTTAGTGATAAACTTCAAACAACTTCTGCAAATGAAGAATTAAATCACCCAGATAAAATAGCACTCATTGAAGAAATTTGTAAACTTGATAATAGCTTATATCGTTTTCAAGATTTTACTAATACTGCTTGTACCGTAAATAAAATTTACAATAACAATTTTCTAAAAAACACTATATACTCCTCTATGTATAATAGTGACTATTTAAACTTTTTTAATGATATCTTTTTTCAGTCACAATCTGCTAGAAATCAAATTACTGTAGCCGATTGTAATAACATTCTACTCTCTACATTTATGGGAAATAAATATATTATTACTACTTCTACTGCACCGACAAATTATGTACTAGTTGATAAGAAAGGTATTTATAAGCTATATAAAAATGAAATGGTTTTTCCATTAGGTTTTGCAAGCTCAAATTTGATTGATTATAATTATTTCCATTCATTAGATAAACTTTCAAAAACACTGGCTTTTTTTCAAGGAATTGTAGTAGAGAAACCTATTAAATATATAACTAATTTAAATCAATATGATATTACTTCTATTGATATGATATTACCCTTTTCAAAAGAAAATGAAACAGACTATTATGTTAATCTTTCAAATGATATTACTTATACTCCTACTATTGTTCCTAACCATAAAAACAGTGTATATCTTCTAGATATGACTATTGATCCTATTTTAAATAATGACGTTCAAATTACTGCAAATGAAACTACAAACTTACTAGATATTACTGATAATCTTTACTTTAACAAGAACTATAACTTTAATTTTATTCTCTCTAACTCCTTTGAAAAAAATACAATTCCCATAACCTTTTCTAAAGGAGAGTACCGTATTTTAAATTTTAAGGCATATGAATTAAATACATCTATACTTTCTAATGCTAGAATGAAATTAGATGCTTTTTATCCTACAAAAGATTTTAGAAATAGCTCACATATAAAAGGTAGTATACACGTTACAAATGATGGGTATTTTACGATGACAATCCCTTACGACAGTGGATTTCGTGCAAAAGTTGATGGTCAGTGGGTA
>CALWGN010000085.1 GCA_944380055.1 uncultured Lachnospiraceae bacterium | reverse complement strand
AGCTGTCCCATGTCCACTTGTATCAAGAGGAAGTGGTCCATTGTTTTCTAACAAGTTATCAATGTCTTTCTTTGTATAGTCCCTTCCAAAATGATATCCTAATGGAGGAGTGCCTGTGCCAGTTTGATCCCAAAAATAGTCTACTCTAGTCTTACCTTCAGAATCTAAAAAGGCAGGATGATTTAGTGTAATGCCTGAGTCTACAATTCCTATTATAACTCCGCTTCCATCAAGGGAAAAGGGAGGAGAATATACAGGATTAATACAAGAGGAAGTACGAGCTTGATTAATAGAGAAAAATAATCGATTTGGTTTTTCAATAAATTGAATGTTTGGTATTTGTGAAATAACAGAAATTAAAGGTTCTGGTAACACTAATATGGCATATCCACCTAATAAAGGTGTTTGTTGTATTTCTGGATAAGGAGAAAGAATATCAGCTAAATTTCCACTATATTTAATAATAATTTCCCAGCTATTGATTTCAGGAAAAAATCCAACATCTAAATCAAGGGATTTTTCCCGCTCTCTTAAAGTAGAAGAAAGTGCTAAATTAAAAGGAACTGATAATTTTTGATCATTCATAAATAAGTCTCCTTTGAATAAAAATAGTAAATGAGGTAATATAGATTATTATTGGAAAGCCTAGATTATTACTTCTATGTATGATAAAATAAAAAATAGTACAATTCCCATAGCAACACGAAGTTAAATAATAATTTACCCAATATATAGCACTTCATGTAAAGGAGGAGTTTTATGATTCGAGAAAACGTAGAACAAATAGAGAAAAATACATTAAGTACATATGCTACACTAAGTAAAAACTCGAAAGGGCGAGAAAAGAAGGAAAAAGAGTGTGACATAAGAACTTGCTTTCAAAGAGATAGAGACCGAATTTTACATTCTAAATCCTTCCGTCGTTTAAAGCATAAGACGCAAGTGTTCTTATCCCCAGAAGGGGATCATTATCGAACAAGACTGACTCATACATTAGAAGTTTCTCAATTATCTAGGACCATTGCAAGAGCTTTAGGTCTAAATGAAGATTTAACAGAGGCAATTGCACTAGGGCATGATTTAGGACATACTCCATTTGGCCATGCAGGAGAATTTGTTATGGATAAAATGTTGAAAAAATACGGAAAGCATTTTGCACATAATGAACAAAGTGTACGGGTTGTTGAAACATTAGAAAATGGCGGACGTGGGCTTAATTTAACATGGGAAGTAAGAGATGGAATAAAAAATCATGGAACAAGTGGAAAGCCTTCTACATTGGAGGGGAAAATTGTTCGTATATGTGATAAAATAGCATATATTAATCATGATATTGATGATTCCATTCGAGCTGGTGTACTAACTGAGGAAATGCTTCCAAAGGAATATATAGATATATTAGGTCATACAGTTAGAAATCGAATTAATACGCTAATTCAAGACATTGTAAAAAATAGTAATAATATATGTGATATTATACAATCAGTAGAAGTTGGCAATGCTATGAAAGGCTTACGAAGTTTTATGTTCCAATCTGTATATAAAGATAAGTTAGTTGTAGCAGAAGAAGAAAAAGTACACCATATTTTAAAAGGGCTGTTTTTTCACTATTTTAATGAATGGAAACAGTTACCATATGAATATGTAGAATTAATAGAAAGTGGAAAAGAGGCAAAGGAAATTGTTGTATGCGATTACATTTCTGGGATGACAGACTCTTTTGCAGTTTCTAAATATGAAGAAATATTCGTTCCAAAATCTTGGAAGCGAATGTAACAGTTTATAGAAAGGTAATCTATGAAGTATGTTTTATCCAGACGAATTAGTAGAAGAAATTAGAGATAGAAATGATATTATAGATGTAATTTCCTCATATGTAAGATTACAAAAAAAGGGAAGTAGTTATTTTGGATTGTGTCCATTTCATAATGAAAAGTCTCCTTCCTTTTCTGTTTCAGCAGATAAGCAAATGTATTATTGCTTTGGATGTGGAGCAGGAGGAAATGTAATTACATTTTTAATGGAGTATGAAAATTATAATTTTAAAGAAGCACTGGAATTTTTAGCAGAACGAGCAGGGATTGAGCTTCCACAACAATCTCTTTCAGAAGAAGCAAAAGCAAGTTGGGACTTAAAAACTAGGTTATTAGAAATGCATAAAGAAGCAGCAAAATACTATTACCATCAGTTAAAGTCAGAGCATGGAAAAAAAGGCTACGAATATTTAATGAATCGTGGGTTAACAAAAGAAATAATACTTTCTTTTGGGTTAGGGTATTCTACATCATATCCAAATGATTTGTACCAATATTTAAAAAGCAAAGGATACAATGATAGTGAACTAAAGGAATCTGGCTTAGTGACTATTAGTGAAAAAGGGGTGTATGATAAATTTTGGAATCGAGTCATGTTTCCAATTATGGATACAAACAACCGAGTCATTGGTTTTGGTGGAAGAGTAATGGGAGATGGTACACCAAAATACTTAAATTCTCCAGAAACGAAAATTTTTGATAAAAGTAGAAACCTATATGGGCTTAATATAGCAAGAAAATCAAAACGGGGATATTTTTTAATATGTGAAGGTTATATGGATGTGATTTCTTTGCATCAAGCAGGATTTACCAATGCAGTAGCAAGTCTTGGAACAGCATTTACAATGCAACAATCTATGTTATTAAAAAGATATACAGATCAAGTAATATTAACTTATGATAGTGATGATGCAGGAAAGAGAGCTGCTCTTAGGGCAATTCCTATGTTAAAAGAGGTTGGCATAGGAGTAAAGGTTTTAAATATGAAACCATATAAAGACCCTGATGAATTTATTAAACATTTAGGAGCTGATCAGTTTGAACAAAGAGTAGAACAAGCAATCAATGGATTTTTATTTGAAATTGAAGTATTAAAAGAACAGTTTGAAATGAATGATCCAGAGCAAAAAACCAGATTTTTTAGTCAAGTGGCAGAAAAATTAGTAGGTTTTTCAGATGAATTAGAGCGAAACAATTATATTGAGGCAGTATCCAATCAGCTAGGAATTAGTATTGATGCATTGCGAAAAAAGGTAAATGAACTGGGAAATAGAATTGGCTATGTACCAAAATCAGAAACAAAAATAACAAATGCAGAAAGAAAAAAAATGGAAAAAGCAGATGGAAATAAAGAAGCTCAAAGGATATTATTAACATGGTTATCAGACGAGCCATCGGTTTATCATAAAATAAAACATATTATTTCAGAAAAAGATTTTGTAGAGCCTCTATATGGAAGGGTTGCACAATTATTATTTAAACAATTAGAAGCAAATGAAGTGAATCCAGCAAAGATTATTAATAGATTTATTGGGGAAGAAGAAGATGCAAAGCTAGTAGCGGAAGTATTTAATACAAAATTAAAATCAGGTCTTAGCGAGGAAGAAAAAAATAGAGCTTTTCGAGAAACAGTTCTTCGAGTGAAGAAGCATAGCTTAGATGAAGCTAGTAAAAAAGTACAAGATATTGGGGAGCTTCAGGCAATTATAAAGCAACAAGCAGAATTAAAAAATATATCAATTTCTTTATCATAATAAAAGTCTTTTTTGCTAAATTTTTTATATAAAATGTGTAAATGCCTGTGAATATTATATGTTTATATGGATATGATAGTCCATATAAATAAAAATAGATTATGGTGTGCAATAAATGTTTCACATATTTATATATTTGAACATTTACACATTAATACGTTTTAACATTTTACACAGCAAATTATGTCTAAAGGATGTTTATATAAATTGCTTATGGGTAGAAAATAGCATAGAAGTGATTCCTGTGCTATTAGGGGAATAAAATGGTAGGAGGGTATGTTTTTATGGAACAATTCATAGAGCAAATGAACAAAAAACTAGAAAAGCTTCTATTACAAGGAAAAAATAATGGAAATAAGTTAAGCTATGAAGAGATTGAGCAAATATTTCCAGAAGAAATATTAAATGAGCAAGCATGTAATCTTATATTTGAATGCTTAGAAAAAAATAAAATAGAAATACAACAGGAAAAAAATGTAAATGACCAGCTATTACTAGATGCAGATTCATTATTAGAAGAAGATTCTCTTTTTGATAGTGAAGAAAATGTAGAAGAGTCATTTATATACAGCAATTTAGAAGATACAGTAAAAGTTTATCTAAAAGAAATAGGAAATGTTCCATTATTAACATTAAAAGAAGAAATTGAATTAGCAAAAAGAATTGAACAAGGCGATGAACAAGCAAAAAAAGCATTGGCAGAGGCAAATTTACGGTTAGTGGTAAGTGTAGCAAAAAGATATGTTGGAAAAGGCATGGCTTTTTTAGACCTAATTCAAGAAGGAAATCTTGGTTTAATAAAAGCAGTAGAAAAATTTGATTATAAAAAAGGATTTAAATTTAGTACTTATGCTACATGGTGGATTCGACAGGCAATTACAAGAGCAATTGCTGATCAAGGAAGAACCATCCGTATACCAGTTCATATGGTAGAGATTATTAATAAAGTATCAAAAGGAAAAAAGAACTTGATTCAAGAACTAGGAAGAGAGCCTACTGTAAAAGAGTTATCTGATTATTTAGAAATGCCTATATCTAAGGTAGAAGAAGTACAAAAAATAGCCCAAGATCCTATTTCTCTAGAAACACCTATTGGTGAGGAAGATGAGTCTCATCTAGTAGACTTTATAGAAGATAGTAATATGCCAGTACCAAGTGAACAGGCAACTTATATTGCATTACAGCAGCAAATAAAAGAAGCCTTACAAACATTAACCGATAGAGAAGCAAAAGTACTACAAATGCGTTATGGTTTAGATGATGGACAAGCAAAAACATTAGAAGAGGTAGGGAAGGCTTTTAATGTAACAAGAGAGCGAATTCGTCAAATAGAAGCAAAAGCACTTAGAAAATTAAAACACCCTACAAGAAGTAAAAAACTAAAAGATTATTTAGATTAAGAGGTAACAAATGCAAATATCAAATCGACTAAAGCTAGTGGCTTCCTTTGTAACAGAGGGAGGCACAGTAGCTGATATAGGAACTGACCACGGATATATTCCAATTTATTTAATTAAAGAAGGAATATCAAACCACGTTATTGCAATGGATGTTGTAGATGGACCATTAAGTCGTGCAAAATCCCACATAAAGAAATACGGTTTAGAAGATTACATAACAGTTAGAAAAAGCAATGGACTAGAGGGATTAGAAAAAGGAGAGGTTGATTCTGTTGTTATTGCAGGAATGGGAGGTTCTCTTATTATTCAAATTTTAAAAGAAGGCATGGAAAAAGCAAAGACAGTAAAGGAATTTATATTATCCCCTCAATCAGAAATTCCACAAGTAAGAAAGTTTTTGTATGATAACGGACTTTCTATTATC
>CALWGN010000084.1 GCA_944380055.1 uncultured Lachnospiraceae bacterium | reverse complement strand
ACTTGGCAAAGTGGACATAACCAATCTTCTGGTACATCTTCCCAAGCTACTCCTGCTTCTACTCCGTTATCTGGATCACCAATTTCTGGATCATATACATATCCACATACAACACACACGTATTTCTTCATAATAATATCTCCTTCCATTTTCTCATTCATTAATAAAATTATTTGTAAATTTTTCTTTATTATAGCATACTCTTCTATATATGAATAGCAATTTTTTAAGTTTTTTTATAAATTTTCTATTTTAAACTTATAGCATTCTATATCTATAAGTTCTATCTATACAAGAATTTCCTATAATAATTTGTGGTTCAATTACTCTACTAACTTTACTGTTTTCATCATTAATGTCATTAATTTTTTCTAAAATAAGTTGTGCTGCCATTTGCCCTAATTGTTCCTTTGGGTGAGCAATGGTAGTTAATTGAATTCCTTCTTGTTCTAATGGGATAGAATTATCATACCCTGTAATAGAAATATCAGATGGCACATGAATTTCCATTTCTTTTAACTGATTCATAATATCCCAAGCCACTTGGTCATTATAACATACTATAGCATCAATTCCTTCGTTTTTCTCAATCCACTCTTTTACTTCTAACTTTGGCTTTTTTCTTCTATCTTCTGTATGATATAAAATAACATAATCAGGATTATATATCATTCCAGCCTCATTTAAAGCTTGTACATATCCTTTATGTCGGTTGTTTCCTTGCATATCATCTATTTTAAAAATCCCAGCTATTTTTTTATGGCCTAATGTAATTAAATACTTTGTTAATAAATAAGCTCCTTTTACATCATCCATAACAATGCTAGCTACTTCTTTCATTTGTGGATAGCTACCTTGTATAAATATATATGGAATTCCTAATCTTTCTAGCATTTTATATTGTTTAATGTGTTGACAAAAAATTGCACTTTTACTTGGCTCAATAATAAGTCCATCTACCTCTTTGGTTACAATATCTTGTAAAGCAAGTTCTTCGTTTTTCCTGCTATTATATGTATTTTTTAAAATAATGCTATATCCATTTTTTGTAAGGACTTCATCAATACCTTGTATAAGTCTTGGAAAAATATAATCAGATAAATAAGTAGTTACTACTGCAATATTTTTAGAAACTTTTTTCTTTCTTTTATGATCTAAACAAAAAGTTCCTCTTCCATGCTCTGCAACAATCCAACCTTCATCCTCCAATATAGCCAATGCTTTTCTAATTGTATGTCTACTTACATGAAATTGTTGGGATAATTGATTTTCAGATGGTATTTTATCTCCTGGTTTTATTTTTCCACACTCCATCTGTTGTTGCAATATCTCTTTTACATTATAATATTTTACCTTTTCGCTACCTTCACACATAAAAACACCTATAATCTCTTCCCTTTCTTTACATATCCTTAGCTTTTTTAATATAATTAATGATACTCCCTTTTTCTTTTGTGATTTATCATTTGTCATTTATCATTTGTAATCTTATTTTTAGTATTATGCTCAAATATTTTTTCATAAATACTCTTTATTACTTCCTACGCTAGCTTAATAATAAATACTGGAATAGGAGGATTATTTGGTCTATTAAAATATTGGCTCATAATTACAATATATTTTTTGCTATCTAACTGTTTTAAGAAAGGAAGCAGACCTTCTTTTTCTTCAAATCCACTATCTCCACCACTATAAATGCACAAACTAATAATACCACCTACTTTTAGGCAGTCTAAGCCACTTTCAATGGCTTTTTGACTAGTAGATAGCTGAGTACATATACTATGATCACCACCTGGAAAATATCCTAAATTAAATGTAATACAAGAAACAGTCCCTTCCTCTGCATATTGTTCCATATTTTCATGACCATCTAAAATTAATTGAGCTCGTTTCTCTAAGTTATAGTCTTTTAAGAGGTTCCTTGCTTTTTCGATTGCTTGTTCTTGAATATCAAAGCCAATGACCCTTCCCTTCTCTCCAACTAACTCACACAATAACTTTGTATCATTTCCCCCACCTACTGTAGCATCAATACAAATATCGCCATCTTTTACATGGTCTTTTATAAAATTATGACACCATTCTGTAATCTGATATTTTCTTCTTTCCATAATTCTACATCCAATCTATTTTTTATTATTGTTTCTATATTGTATTTATTTTATAACACAAACTATTTCTTCTATTTTATCTTAAATATATGCATTTGAAAATAGATTTTATATATTTCTATAGTCTCTAAAAGATTATGTCAATACAAAAATTACTTAAAAATTCAATATTCACATAAGTATTTTCTCTCGAATATGATATAGAAAAATATAAAAGGGGATTTTTATGAATATGACGATAAATTTTTTTATACAAGCAATACTAATTACTACTGCCCTATCTATTGATGTGTTTATTACAAGTATTGGATATGGTTTTAGCAATATTAAAATCCCATTTTCCTCTATGCTATTAATTGATGCTCTATGCACACTATTTATAGGTATATCATTTTTACTTGGAAATATTGTAGAACCATTATTACCTCATAATTTCTCTCATAATATTTCTATAAGCATTTTACTTTTTTTAGGAATTTTAAAACTTTTTGATAGCCTTATAAAAAGCTGGATAAAACATTCAAAATTTAATACTACTGCTCCTAAAGGGATATTAAAGAATATTGGTATTCTATTCTTTGTGTATGCTAATCCTAATAACGCTGACGTTGATAAATCTAAAACATTAACTCCAAAAGAAGCCATCCCTCTTGCCATTGCATTATCTTTTGATGGGCTAGCTGTTGGGTTTGGTACTGGCATAGGAAATATTCCTATTTTTTATATATTATTTACTTCTATCATTATTGAAGGATTTAGCATGATTATAGGTTCTTATTTAGGGCATAAAATATGTAAGCACATCCCCATTGACTTTTCTTGGGTCAGTGGTTTTTTACTTATTTTATTAGGTATATTAAAATTATTGTTTTAATAAATATGTTTCTAAATAGCTATTTAAGCACAAAAAAAAGCCTTGATATATTCAAGGCTTAAAAAATAATGCGGGTGACAGGAATCGAACCTGCACGGTCTCCCACTAGATCCTAAGTCTAGCGCGTCTGCCAGTTCCGCCACACCCGCTTAGCACTCATTTGTTCTACCGAGTACTTTGATATAATAACATATACATTTATTATTGTCAACTATTTTTTTAACTTTTTAAAAAATTTCTTCAATTACTTATTCCTCCTCATCCTTTAACCTTTTCTTCATAAATTTCCAACTCCCTATAGTAAATAAAACTGCAATGCCTAAAGCAATGATAGAAGAGTATTTATCTACAACCCCGGGTATTTTCTCCCATGATGCTCCTGCTGCTGCCCCTGCACACACAAGCATAGTATTCCAAATAGCACTCCCAATAAATGTATATAAGGTAAATGTTGTCATTTCTATTTTTGACATGCCTGCTGGAATAGAAATAAGACTACGGACAATTGGTATACATCGACAGACTAAAACTGCTATTTTCCCTTTTTTATGAAACCACTTGACAGCGCTATTGACCTCTTCTTTTTTAAACCCTAGTATCCTACCTATCTTTCCATCTAAAAAACGTTCTAAACGGTCATCAGAAAGTAAATAACCAATATAGTATAAAATTAGTGCTCCTACTGTTGCACCTACTGTTGAAAATACAATTACACCTATTACAGTCATTGATGTATGAGTTGTCATAAATCCGCCAAATGTTAAAATTACTTCCGATGGAATTGGTGGAAATATATTTTCCAACACAATGAGCAACGTAATTCCTATGTAACCAAATTGATTCATTATTTCAATAATTAAATGTTCCATGTTTTACCTTTCTAGCTTTATACATTAATTCTTAATAAAATTTTCTATTTATAACATATGTATTCATCTATCATTACCTATATGATATATTTTATTTTATATCTTACTTTCATAACGCTAATATAAAATATTTTCGTATATTTAATTTTTTCATATCCTTAGACATTTTTTCATTGTATTTACTTAATACTTGCTTTTTTCTTCTATATGCTTTACAACTATATTAAATAATATTTATTCTAATATATGATTCTTCTAAAGAATTATGATAACAAAGGACACTTTAATGAATATACCTCACATTAATAACACTTATAAAGACTCCAATAGACTAATGGTGCTTAGATAACTTGCTAATGGAACTTAGATAACCTGCTAATGGAGTAATTTCTTATAGGGTAGAAAGGAGTTTTATGAAATTAATAAAATTTTTGTGTGGATTTATATGTAGCCTTAGCTTTATTTTTATTTTAATTATCTCATCGTTTGATCTTATTGTATATGGGCATAAAAGTTTTTATAAAAATGCTTATATAAAATATGATGTAGCTAATGATGTTTCTATGGAATTGGATGATATTCTATACGTTACTGATGAAATGTTAGACTATCTTCGTGGAAACCGTGATAATCTCACTGTTTATACAAATGTTGATGGTGAATGGAGAGAGTTTTTTAACAGTAGAGAAAAGGCTCATATGGAGGATGTTAGAAATTTATTTATAACAGGATTGCAGTATCGTTTATATGCCATTATTTTCTTTTTTCTATCCTTAATTATCCTTTTATTGAAAAAACAAATTGGAAGTATATAATAGCAAAAAGTTTTCAAATAGGCAGCCTTGTATTTACTACTTGTCTTGCATTATTATTTGCTATTATTTCCACAGATTTTACAAAATACTTTGACATTTTTCATCAAATATTTTTTGATAATGATTTATATATTTTAAATCCAAATACAGATTTGCTCATTAATATTTTACCAGAAGGTTTTTTTATTGATATGGCTACTGAAATTGGTATCATATTTGGAATAGGAATGTTATTAACTCTTATCGTTAGTACACTATATGTTAAATTTCACAAAAAATAGTTTTAAAATAATAGATATAATATTATGACTTGATTATAAGAGAGCCTCAAAAATTAAAATGCTAGGATAATTTTCAATTAATTTTTTTCTTATATTTTTTTCATAATTTCCCCACAGAATGGACACAAATTATATGTATTATATGTATATGCATTGATAATCATTGCATGTTTCTAACTTACTTACTAACAACTACCTTTAGTTAGTAATAATTCATACCCCCCTTTAAAAAGAAGCTGTATACTAAGAAATTAGTATGCAGCTTCTTTTTATTTTATTATTTCTAAATACTAGTTCATTAAAACACTTTTAATCATATTTTAAAACACAAAAAAAGCTTTGTAAATATATTATTTACAAAGCTTTTTATATACGTGCGTGAGAAGATTCGAACTCCCGACACCTTGGTCCGTAGCCAAGTGCTCTATCCAGCTGAGCTACACACACATATTATAAAAATTTAGCATTGTGATTTTTTAATCACAATGCCGGCGACCGGAATCGAACCGGTACGGGAGTATAAGTCCCGCAGGATTTTAAGTCCTGTGCGTCTGCCTGTTCCGCCACGCCGGCATTTTACATACTTTTGTATGCAAGTGGGACCTACAGGACTTGAACCTGTGACCCTCTGCTTGTAAGGCAGATGCTCTCCCAGCTGAGCTAAGATCCCAAACGTTTAACTTATTCAGTTAAAACGACCCAGAAGAGACTCGAACTCTCGACCTCCGCCGTGACAGGGCGGCGCTCTAACCAACTGAGCCACTGGGCCATATGTAATTTGATTTTTGTACTTGAATGGACCCTCAGGGACTCGAACCCAGGACCGACCGGTTATGAGCCGGTTGCTCTAACCAACTGAGCTAAGGGTCCAAGTAAAGCCGATGATCGGACTCGAACCGATAACCTGCTG